>NZ_JBHWVJ010000079.1:0-34522 GCF_042736725.1 Streptomyces sp. NPDC060028
CATTGTGGGAAAGCCCCGCACCTTTAATGGTGCGGGGCTTTTCTGCGTTCAGGGCACGTGTGCGGTCTCCTGTAGGGTCAGGGGGCATCGTTCGACATTTCTACAGTCACAGTGGAGGCCCCCGGGTGGAGGTCCAGGAGACTCGGGTTCAGACTGACCGAATTTTCACCATTCCGAACATCCTGAGCATGGCGCGCCTCGCCGGCGTGCCGCTGTTCCTGTGGCTGATCCTGGCGGAGCATGACGGCTGGGCACTGGCCGTGCTCATGCTCAGCGGGATCAGTGACTACCTCGACGGGAAGCTCGCGCGGCGCTGGAATCAGATCAGCAGCCTCGGGAGGCTGCTGGATCCGGCTGCAGACCGGCTGTACATCCTGTCCACGCTGTTCGGGCTGACCTATCGCGGCATTCTGCCGATCTGGCTCACCGTGGCCCTGCTCGCCCGTGAGCTGATGCTGCTGGTCATGGTCTGGATCCTGCGCCGACACGGCTATCCGCCGCCGCAGGTCAACTTCCTCGGGAAGGCCGCGACCTTCAACCTGATGTACGCCTTCCCCTTGCTGTTGCTCAGTGACGGGACGGGTTGGTTGGCCTGGACGGGGTCAGTTTTCGGATGGGCGTTCGCCGGATGGGGTACAACCCTCTACTGGTGGGCAGGAATCCTTTACGTGGTGCAGGTCCGCCGGCTCGTGAAGGCGGACGCCGCGGCCGATTGAGCTCGCCCGGCGCCGGACTGACGCGGAGGAGTTGTCCCGTCACCGTCCGAGGCGGGTGAAGTCGGCGAGAACGTCGTCTCTCAAGGAGGACTCTTCCGACATGAAGGCCGTCGTGATGGCCGGTGGCGAAGGCACACGCCTTCGCCCTATGACCTCGAGCATGCCCAAGCCGCTCCTGCCGGTTGCGAACCGGCCGATCATGGAGCATGTGCTCAGGCTGCTCAAGCGGCATGGGCTCAGCGAGACCGTGGTCACCGTGCAATTCCTGGCATCACTCGTCAGGAACTATTTCGGTGACGGCGAGGAGCTCGGAATGGAGCTCACCTATGCCAATGAGGAGAAGCCACTCGGGACCGCCGGCAGCGTGAAGAACGCCGAGGAGGCCTTGAAGGACGACACGTTCCTCGTGATCTCCGGCGATGCGCTCACCGACTTCGACCTCACCGATCTCATCAAATTCCACAAGGAGAAGGGCGCACTGGTCACGGTGTGCCTGACCCGGGTGCCGAATCCGCTCGAGTTCGGCATCACCATCGTGGACGAGGAGGGCAAGGTCGAGCGCTTCCTCGAGAAGCCGACCTGGGGCCAGGTCTTCTCGGACACCATCAACACCGGCATCTACGTGATGGAGCCGGAGATCTTCGACTACGTCGACGCGGACGTTTCCGTCGACTGGTCCGGCGACGTCTTCCCGCAGCTGATGAAGGAAGGCCGGCCGATCTACGGCTACGTGGCCGAGGGCTACTGGGAGGACGTCGGCACCCACGAGAGCTACGTCAAGGCGCAGGCCGACGTACTCGAGGGCAAGGTCCAGGTCGACATGGACGGCTTCGAGATCTCCCCGGGCGTATGGATCGCCGAAGGGGCCGAGGTGAGCCCGGACGCGGTGCTGCGCGGACCGCTGTACATCGGGGACTACGCCAAGATCGAGGCCGGCGTGGAGATCCGCGAGCACACGGTCATCGGGTCGAACGTCGTCGTCAAGAGCGGTGCCTTCCTGCACAGAGCCGTCGTGCACGACAACGTGTACATCGGGCCCCACAGCAATCTCCGCGGCTGCGTCATCGGCAAGAACACCGACATCATGCGGGCCGCCCGGATCGAGGACGGGGCCGTCATCGGTGACGAGTGCCTCGTCGGTGAGGAATCGATCGTTCAGGGGAACGTGCGGGTCTATCCCTTCAAGACGATCGAGGCGGGTGCCTTCGTCAACACCTCGGTGATCTGGGAGTCGCGCGGACAGGCGCATCTGTTCGGCGCGCGCGGAGTCACCGGGATCCTGAACGTGGAGATCACTCCGGAGCTGGTGGTCCGGCTCGCCGGCGCCTACGCGACGACCCTGAAGAAGGGTGCGATCGTCACCACGGCCCGCGACCACTCCCGTGGTGCGCGAGCGCTCAAGCGGGCCGTGATCTCGGCGCTGCAGGCCAGCGCCATCAACGTACGGGACCTGGAGAACGTCCCGCTGCCGGTGGCCAGGCAGCAGACCGCCCGGGGCAGTGCCGGCGGGATCATGCTGCGCACCTCTCCGGGGATCCCGGACTCCGTGGACATCATGTTCCTGGACGAGCGAGGGGCGGACCTCTCGCAGGCGGGGCAGCGCAAGCTGGACCGGGTGTACGCGCGCCAGGAGTACCGGCGTGCCTTCCCCGGCGAGATCGGCGACCTGCAGTTCCCGTCCAGCGTCTTCGACTCGTACACGGGCTCCCTGCTGCGCCGGGTGGACATCACCGGGGTCGCCGATTCGGGGCTCAAGGTGGTCGTGGACGCCTCCAACGGCAGTGCAGGCCTGGTGCTGCCGAGCCTTCTGGGCAAGCTCGGTGTGGACGCGCTCACGGTCAATCCCGGGCTCGACGAGTCGCGGCCGACGGAGACCACGGAATCGCGGCGGGCCGGCTTGGTGCGGCTCGGCGAAATCGTCGCTTCTTCGCGTGCGGCCTTCGGAGTGCGCTTCGACCCGGTGGGGGAGCGGATCTCCCTGGTGGACGAGCGCGGGCGGATCATCGAGGACGACCGGGCGCTGCTGGTGCTGCTCGATCTGGTGGCCGCGGCGAAGCGCAGCGGCAAGGTGGCGCTGCCGGTGACCACGACCCGTATCGCCGAGCAGGTGGCGGCGTACCACGGCACGCAGGTGGAGTGGACGACCACCTCGCCCGACGACCTGACCCGCGTGGGCCGGGCGGAGAACACCATTTTCGGCGGGGACGGCCGGGGCGGGTTCATCGTTCCGGAGTTCAGCAGTGTCTTCGACGGGGCGGCGGCCTTCGTGCAACTGATCGGGCTGGTGGCGCGGACGCAGCTCACGCTGAGCCAGATCGATGCGCGGATTCCGCGGGCGCACGTGCTCAAGCGGGACGTGCCGACGCCGTGGGCGGTGAAGGGCCTGGTCATGCGGCGGGTCGTGGAGGCGGCCGGGGACCGGCAGGTGGACACCACGGACGGGGTCCGGGTGGTAGAGGCCGACGGACGGTGGGCGCTCGTGCTGCCGGACCCGGCGGAGGCCGTCACCCATCTGTGGGCCGAGGGTCCCGACGACACGTCGGCGCAGGCGCTGCTCGACGAGTGGGCGGCCGTGGTGGACGGGGGCGGGCACTGAGCGCCGGGCACGCGATGAGGTAGGACCCCGGCCCGGTGGCCGGGCCGGGCGGAGGCCCGGCCCGGTCCACCGGTCGGGCGCATTCGGTGTGGGCGGCGCCGACATGCGACGATGTGCGGCATGTCGCAGCCGCCCCACAACCGGAGTTCGACGCCTCCCGCGCGCCCGGACGCGTCCATGTCGCTGCTGACGCACGTGATGGACCACAGCCTCGACGAGGGCTACGCGGAGGCGACGGCCCGGCTCGAGGCCGAGGGCAAGGCGGGCCTGCCGCGTACCCTCAAGGCCAAACTGGGGCTTGCCGTCGGCCTGGTGCTCGCCGCGGCGGTCGTCACGCTCGGCGCCGCGCAGGCCCAGGTTGCCGCGCCGGTGCTGGCCAAGGAGCGTCAGGAGCTGATCGACCGGGTGCAGCGCTCCGATGAGCGTGCCGACGGTCTGGAGCGGGACATCGAGCGGCTGCGCGATTCCGTCGCGGAGCGTCAGAACGAGGCGCTGAAGCAGCACGGGGGCGACCAGGGCCAGCTCGTGGCGCTGCTGTCCGGCGCCACGGAGGTCCGCGGGCCCGGTATCAGGCTGGTGATCGACGACGCGAAGGGCGCTTCGTCGGGTGGCGGCGGCAAGCCGCGGGAGAGCACGGGTTTCTCGGACACCGGGCGGCTCCGCGACCGGGACATGCAGAAGATCGTCAACGGGCTGTGGCAGTCGGGGGCGGAGGCCGTCTCCATCAACGGACAGCGGCTGACGGCGCTGTCGGCGATCCGGGCCGCGGGTGACGCGATACTGGTCGACAACAGGCCGCTGGTGCCTCCGTACGAAGTGCTGGCGGTCGGTGACAAGAAGCGGCTGGGGACCACGTTCCAGGACTCCGCGGACGGCCAGTACCTGCATGTGCTGCAGGAGAGTTACGGGATCCGCTACACGTTGTCCGCAGCGGACGAGGTACGGCTGCCGGCGGCGTCGAGTCTGACCGTACGGACAGCTACAGCAGAAGAGCCGAAGAAGGGTGCATCGTGATCGCGGTACTGGGCCTCGTGGCCGGAGTGGTGGTCGGACTTCTGGTCCGGCCCGAAGTGCCGGCCGTGGTGGAGCCATATCTGCCGATCGCCGTGGTGGCGGCGCTGGACGCGGTGTTCGGCGGTCTGCGCGCGATGCTGGACGGCATCTTCGTGGACAAGGTGTTCGTGGTGTCGTTCCTGTCGAACGTGGTCGTGGCCGCGCTGATCGTCTTCCTCGGCGACAAGCTGGGCGTGGGCTCGCAGCTGTCGACGGGTGTGGTCGTCGTCCTCGGCATCCGGATCTTCTCCAACGCCGCGGCCATCCGCCGGCACGTCTTCCGGGCGTGAGGCCGATGAGTACGAACGACACTCCGCCCGAGGAGCCGAACGTCCCGGAGCAGCCGCTGAAGGACACGCCGCCGAAGGACGGTCCGCCCCCGGCCGGGGAGCCCGCGCAGACGGGCCGGCAGCGGCTGGCGGCCGGGCTGTGGCCGCCGCGCGTGAGCCGGGCCCAATTGATCGTCGCGGTGCTGCTGTTCGTCCTGGGGCTCGGGCTGGCCATCCAGGTGCGGTCCAACAGCGACTCCAGTGCGCTGCGCGGGGCCCGTCAGGAGGACCTCGTACGGATCCTCGACGAGCTCGACGGGCGGACCAAGCGCCTGGAGGATGAGAAGTCGAAGCTGGAGGACCAGCGCAAGGAGCTGGAGAACAGCTCCAACCAGGCCGAGGAGGCCCGGAGGCAGACCGTGGAGAAGGAGCGCCAACTCGGCATCCTGGCCGGTACGGTGGCTGCGCAGGGGCCCGGCATCACGCTGAAGATCACCGATGTGAAGGGCCAGGTGCGGTCGGACCAGCTGCTGGACACGCTCCAGGAGCTGCGGGCCGCGGGCGCCGAGGCGATCCAGATCAACGGTGTGCGCATCGTGGCGGGCTCGTACTTCTCGGACGAGGGCGGTGGCGTCGGGATCGACGGTAAGAAGATCACACAGCCTTATGAGTTCAGGGTGATCGGCAAGCCGCAGGATCTGGAGCCCGCGCTCAACATTCCCGGCGGTGTCGTGCAGACGCTGGAGAAGGAGCAGGCCACCGTCGCCGTCACACGGTCGGCGAAGATCGTTGTGGATGCCTTGCGGGCTGTGAAGCAGCCTGACTACGCTCGGTCGTCATCGTCGTGAGGCGGCGTGACGGACGAGCGGACCGGCTCACGCGGGCGGATGCCTGCGGGGGGTCGGCGCGCCGAAGTCGCGGTGCGTGGTGGAAACTGTCTGGTGGTTACGGACGTTGTGAGATTGTCCGGGTCGGCAGGTGTTGCATTCGGAGTTCGTCCTGCCCCACGGGCGGGTCTGTTTCGGTCAAGGGGAATCGCCCGTGAAGTTGTTTGAGAAGTTGTTCGGCAAGAAGAACCGTGAGGAGAGCGGTGCGGCCAGGCACCGCGCGGGTCACGGAGACCCGGAAGGGCAGGGCGGCCGGCCGCTCTTCCGGGACGAGGTTGCCGGGGCGGGTGACATTTCGGGCGCGCAGGGCGCGTCGACTGTTGACCCTGCCGGTTCCGGACGCATAGGTTTCGGTGAACCATCAACCTCAGGTACGGGTGGAGGGTTTACGCCCGACCCGTATGCCACCAATGCCTCCGCGGGGCAGCCGCGGCGCGAGGAGCCGTCCATGTCGGCCGAGCAGATTTGCAGCAGGTGCGGGCACCGCAGCGATGCGGCCAGCCGCTTCTGCTCCAACTGCGGGGCGCCGCTGCGGGCGGGTCTGACGCCGGAGCGTGCCTCGGAGACCACGTCCACCATCTCGATCTCGGGCCTTGAGGCCTACGAGGCCGAGGTGTCGGGCCAACCGCACGTGTCCTCCTCGCTGTCCCCCGAGGCCCAGGCCGCGGTGGAAGCGCTTCCTCCGGGTTCCGCCCTGCTGATCGTGCGGCGTGGTCCCAACTCCGGAAGCCGTTTCCTTCTGGACGGTGAGCTGACGACGGCAGGCCGGCACCCGCAGAGCGACATCTTCCTGGACGACGTCACCGTCTCCCGGCGTCATGTCGAATTCCGCAGGAGCCAGGACGGCGGCTTCACCGTCGCCGACGTCGGCAGCCTCAACGGCACGTACGTGAACCGTGAGCCGATCGAATCCGTCTCCCTGCACAACGGCGACGAGGTGCAGATCGGCAAGTACCGGCTGGTCTTCTACGCGAGCCTGCGGGGCATCTGACCCGTCAAGGGAAGGTCCCATGCTGCGCACCCCGACGGGCGGTGTCGGAAACGGCACCGCCGGCTCGGCCGGGCGGCTGGTGAGCATCGGCACGGTGCTGACCATGCTGCGTGACGAGTTCCCCGAAGTCACGATTTCAAAGATCCGGTTCCTGGAGGCGGAGGGGCTCGTCGAGCCCAGGCGCACACCTTCCGGATACCGCAAGTTCAGCACCGACGACGTCGAGCGGTTGGCCCGCATCCTGCGGCTCCAGCGCGACCACTACCTTCCGTTGAAGGTCATCCGCGAGCAGCTCGACGCCCTTGCACGGGGCGAGCAGATCCGCATCCCGGCGCCGACGGCGCACGGGGAGTCCGTGGATCCCGCGAGCCCCGCCGCCGTGTACGGGGAGGTCGGCCGGGAACGGCCGACGGTGGCGCGCGTGGGCCGGGCCGAGCTGATGGCCGCGGCCGACGTGGACGAGGTGCAGCTGGTGGAGTGGGAGTCGTACGGGCTGCTCGCGGAGGCGCCCGGCGGCGGATTCGACGCCGAGGCGGTCACCGTGGCCCGTCTGGTGGCCGATCTGGGGCGGTTCGGGCTGGAGCCGCGGCACCTGCGGGCGATGAAGGCCGCCGCGGACCGGGAGGCGGGCCTGGTGGAGCAGGTCGTGGCTCCGCTGCGCCGCCACCGCAACCCCCAGACCAGGGCGCATGCCGAGGCCACCATGAAGGAGCTCGCGGGGCTGTCCGTACGGCTTCACGAGGCCCTCGTGCAGACGGCTCTCGGGGTGCGGCTGCCCTGAGCTGCGGCGGCTTCCAGGGGTCGCCGGGGGGAGCTCGGGAGGCACCTTGGGGGAGCCCGACTACCCAAACCGGCCGAGCAGGTCCTAGGGTTGCTGTGTGAATGAGCTCGACGTTGTGGGTGTCCGGGTGGAAATGCCCTCGAACCAACCGATCGTGCTCCTGCGTGAAGTGGGAGGCGACCGGTACCTCCCCATCTGGATCGGACCAGGGGAGGCGACCGCCATTGCCTTCGCGCAGCAGGGGATGGCCCCTGCCCGGCCGCTGACGCACGACCTGTTCAAGGACGTGCTGGAGGCGATCGGCGAGGAGCTCACCGAGGTCCGGATCACGGATCTGCGGGAGGGCGTCTTCTACGCGGAGCTCGTGTTCGCCAGCGGGGTCGAGGTGAGCGCGCGGCCCTCCGACGCCATAGCGCTGGCCCTGCGGACGGGGACGCCGATCTACGGCAGTGACGGCGTGCTGGACGACGCCGGAATCGCCATTCCGGACGAGCAGGAGGACGAGGTGGAGAAGTTCCGCGAGTTCCTCGACCAGATCTCGCCGGAGGACTTCGGTACCGGGCCCCAGTGACCGCGTCGGCCCGGGTATCCGCCGGGTATCGCCGGGCATCCTCCGGGGAAAATCAGCCCATTCGAATAGCCTTTCCCGGCAACGGGGTACGGGAAACCACTCTCAGGGTGATTATCACTCGGCGTGCCGAGTGTGGCGATCGTTGACGCACCCCTGGTGACTGCCTACCTTCGAGGTGGCAGGTCAAGGACGGAGGGTCGGCGTGAGGATCACGGGCGACGGTACGACCGGGGGCACCCCCGCACGGAGTGACGGTGGACCGTACCCGCTGCACGGCGGTGCGGTGGGCTCCGCGCGCCGTCAGCCGGAGTCGACGCCGGTCGGACCGCTGGGCGGCGAGCCGGCGCCCGAGCAGGTGGGGTACCGGGGGCCTACGGCGTGCGCCGCGGCCGGCATCACGTACCGGCAGCTGGACTACTGGGCGCGGACCGGGCTGGTGGAGCCCAGTGTGCGTCCCGCGTACGGGTCGGGCACACAGCGGCTGTACAGCTTCCGGGACGTCGTCGTCCTCAAGATCGTCAAGCGTTTCCTGGACACCGGGGTGGCGCTGCAGAACATCCGCGCCGCCGTGCAGCACCTGCGCGACCGCGGTTTCTCGGACCTTGAGCGCATGACGTTGATGAGCGACGGCGCCACCGTGTACGAGTGCACCTCGCCGGACCAGGTGGTGACCCTGCTCCAGGGCGGGCAGGGAATCTTCGGCATCGCCGTCGGCGTGGTCTGGCGGGACGTCGAGAATGCCCTCTCGCAGCTCCACGGGGAGCGCGTGGACACCGGCGAGACGGTGGTCGGGCACAACCCGGCCGACGAGCTCGCCGCGCGCCGCAACCGGGCCGTCTGAGGCGGACCGGGTCCCGCCCCCGGATTGTCAGTGGCGTAGTGCAGCATCGGTGCTGTGAGAGCCGCCCCGACGATCCTGCACCTGGACATGGACGCCTTCTACGCCGCCGTGGAGCAGGCGGCGAAGCCGAGCCTGCGCGGCAAGGCCGTCATCGTCGGCGGGCTCGGGCCGCGCGGGGTCGTCGCGACCGCCTCGTACGAGGCCAGGCGCTTCGGGGTGCACTCGGCGATGCCGACGGCCCAGGCGCGCAGGCTGTGCCCGAACGGCGCCTATCTGATCCCGCGCTTCAGCCTGTACCGGGCGGTCAGCGACGTGGTCATGGCCCTGCTGCGGGAGCTGTCGCCGCTGGTGGAGCCGCTCAGCCTGGACGAGGCCTTCGTGGACCTGGAGGCCGGCGGGGTCGCCTTCGACGCCCAGGGCGCGCGGGTCGTCGGTGAGCGGCTCAGGGCGGACATCCGGGCCGCGACCGGGCTCAGCGGGTCGGTGGGGCTGGCCGGCTCCAAGATGCTGGCCAAGGTGGCCTCGGAGGAGGCCAAGCCGAACGGTCTGCTGCTGATCGAGGTGGGCACGGAGCGCGAGCTGCTGGCGCCGATGTCGGTACGGACCCTGCCCGGGGTCGGGCCGGCCACGGGGGAGCACCTGCGGCGGGCCGGGATCACGACGGTGGGAGAGCTCGCCGAGGCGGGTGAGGACGAGCTGGTCCGGATGGTGGGGCGCTCGCACGGGGTCGGGCTGTACCGGATGGCGCTGGGGCTGGACGAGCGGCCGGTGGTGGCCGAGCGCGATGCGAAATCGGTGTCGGTCGAGGACACCTTCGACGTGGACATCCACGACCGGGTGCGGATCCGGGGCGAGGTGCAGCGGCTCGCCGACCGGTGTGTGCGGCGGCTGCGGGAGTCAGGGCACTCGGGGCGCACGATCGTGCTGAAGGTGCGCCGCTACGACTTCTCGACGCTGACCCGGTCGGAGACGCTGCGCGGGCCGACGGACGACCCGGCGGTGGTGCGGGAGGCGGCAGCGCGGCTGCTGGAGTCGGTGGACACCACGGGCGGGGTGCGGCTGCTGGGGGTTGGGGTGACGGGGCTGGCCGACTACACGCAGGAGGACCTCTTCGCCCAGGCCGCGTCGCTGGTCGCCGTGGCCGACGGGGAGGACGAGGCCGGTGGGACGCTCGGGGCCGGTGCGGCCGGTGGGGTGAACGACGCTGCCGACGGCGGTGGCACCGGGCCGGGCATCGGGCCGGGCATCGGGCCGGGTGAGGGCCCGGGTGAGACTCCGGGGCCCGCGGACCCCGAGCCCGCTCCCGAGCGCCGCTGGGCGGCCGGGAGCGACGTACTGCACGCGGTGTACGGGCCCGGGTGGGTGCAGGGGAGCGGGGTCGGGCGGGTGACCGTGCGGTTCGAGCGGCCCGGGTCGCAGCCGGGCCGGGTGCGGACGTTCCTGGTGGACGACCCCGAGCTGGAGCCGTCCGATCCGCTGCCCCTGGTCGGGGAGTCGTGTGATCCCTAAGGGGTGTCCTCGCCCGCCAGGCGCCCGAAGTCGCGCTGGAAGTCGGAGGGGACGGCGATGTCCAGGCCGTAGTGGTGGTAGAGCTGCAGCTCCTGTTCGGGCGAGAGGTGGCGGCCGACGCCGAAGTCCGGGGCGTCGCGGATGAGCGAGCGCTCGAAGGGCACCCGCAGGGTGTCGCCCACCAGCTCGCTCGGTTCCAGGGGGACGAAGGCGTCCCGGCTGAACAGGCCGGTCCGGACGGCGGCCCATTCCGGAACTCCCGTGGCATCGTCGAGGTAGACCTCGTCGATGGTGCCGATCTTGGTCCCATTGCGGTCGAACGCCTTGCGGCCGATCAGGCTGCGCGGATCGATGTCGGTCTGCACGGTCCCTCCATATGGTCGCAACTCCTCCGTAATGACTACAAAAGTGCATTTCCGGAGAGGGGGCCACTCGAGGGAGTGCCCAGATCCTCGCTGGTAGGCTGGGTGACGGCTGTTGACCCTGTGCGGGAGAGTCCTCCGAGTGAACGTGACGGAGGCGCCGAAGGAGCAAATCCTCCCCGGAATCTCTCAGGCATACGTACCGCACGTGACGAGGCCACTCTGGAAAGCAGGGGCGGGTACCGGGCGCGCAGTGCCGGTTCCCCTCCTCACCGACGGTGAAAGCCGGAGCTCACGGGCCTGCCCGCGACTCCGGTGAAGCTCTCAGGTTGAGATGACAGAGGGGGAGGCCGTCCGGGTGCCCGCGCCGTGGTGCCCCTCGCAGGTCGTACGACCAGGAGGCCTCCGTACATGACCGCCAACCGCATTCCGCTCTCCCAGCTGGAGCGAGGCATCCCCTTCGAGCAGCGCCACATCGGCCCGGATGCCGAGGCGCAGGCGAAGATGCTCGCCCAGGTGGGCTACGGCTCCCTGGACGAACTGACCGCCGCCGCGGTACCGGATGTGATCAAGACCGCTGCCGCGCTGAACCTGCCCGAGGCGCGCACCGAGGCCGAGGTGCTGGCCGAGCTGCGGCTCCTCGCCGACCGGAACCAGGTCCTCTCCCCGATGATCGGCCTGGGCTACTACGGCACCTTCACGCCGCCGGTGATCCTGCGCAACGTGATGGAGAACCCGGCCTGGTACACCGCGTACACGCCGTACCAGCCCGAGATCTCGCAGGGCCGCCTCGAGGCGCTGCTGAACTTCCAGACCGTCGTCGCCGACCTGACCGGTCTGCCGACCTCCGGCGCCTCGCTGCTCGACGAGGGCACCGCGGCCGCCGAGGCCATGTCCCTGGCCCGTCGCGTGGGCAAGGTCAAGGACGGCGTCTTCCTGATCGACGCCGATGCGCTGCCGCAGACCATCGCCGTGATCGAGACCCGCGCCGAGCCGGTCGGGGTCGAGATCGTCGTCGCCGACCTGTCCGAGGGCATCCCCGCGGAGATCGCCGAGCGCGGTGTGTTCGGCGTACTGCTCCAGTACCCGGGCGCCTCCGGCGCCGTGCGGGAGATCAAGCCGGTCATCGACCAGGCGCACGAGCTCGGTGCCATCGTCACCGTCTCGGCCGACCTGCTCGCCCTGACCCTGCTGACCTCCCCCGGTGAGCTGGGCGCGGACATCGCCGTCGGCACCACGCAGCGCTTCGGTGTGCCGATGGGCTTCGGCGGTCCGCACGCCGGCTACATGGCCGTCCAGGCCAAGCACGCCCGCTCGCTGCCCGGCCGCCTCGTCGGCGTCTCGGTGGACGCGGACGGCAACAAGGCCTACCGCCTGGCCCTGCAGACCCGTGAGCAGCACATCCGCCGCGAGAAGGCCACCAGCAACATCTGTACCGCCCAGGTGCTGCTCGCCGTCATGGCCGGCATGTACGCCGTCTACCACGGGCCGGACGGGCTGCGGACGATCGCCCGCCGCACCCACCGCTACGCAGCCCTGCTCGCCGCCGGTCTGACCGCGGGCGGGGTCGAGGTCGTGCACGGCGCGTACTTCGACACGATCACCGCCCGGGTGCCGGGCCGCGCGGCCGAGGTCGTCGCCGCCGCCCGCGAGGGCGGGGTCAACCTGTACCAGGTCGACGCCGACCTCGTCTCCGTCTCCTGTGACGAAACGACCCTGCGCGCCGACATCGAGGCCGTCTGGGCCTCCTTCGGAGTCACCGCCGACATCGAGGCGCTCGACGGGGCCACCGCCGACGCGCTGCCCGAGGGGCTGCTGCGCTCGGACGCGTACCTGACGCACCCGGTCTTCCACCAGCACCGTTCCGAGACCGCGATGCTGCGCTACCTGCGCAAGCTCTCGGACAAGGACTACGCGCTGGACCGCGGCATGATCCCGCTGGGCTCCTGCACCATGAAGCTCAACGCGACCACTGAGATGGAGCCGGTCACCTGGCCCGAATTCGGCCAGCTGCACCCGTTCGCCCCGGTGGACCAGGCCGAGGGGTACCTCACGCTCATCACCGAGCTGGAGGAACGTCTCTGCGAGGTCACCGGCTACGACAAGGTCTCCATCCAGCCGAACGCCGGCTCCCAGGGTGAGCTCGCCGGTCTGCTCGCGGTCCGCGCGTACCACCGTGCGAACGGCGACGAGCAGCGCACCATCTGCCTCATCCCGTCCTCCGCGCACGGCACCAACGCCGCCAGCGCCGTGATGGCCGGCATGAAGGTCGTCGTCGTCAAGACCGCCGACGACGGCGAGGTGGACGCGGCCGACCTGCGCGCCAAGATCGAGCAGTACCGCGACGAGCTCGCCGTGCTGATGATCACCTACCCCTCGACCCACGGTGTGTTCGAGGAGCACGTCGCCGACATCTGCGCCCAGGTGCACGAGGCCGGCGGCCAGGTCTACGTGGACGGCGCCAACCTCAATGCCCTGGTGGGCCTGGCCAAGCCGGGTCACTTCGGCGGCGACGTCTCGCACCTGAACCTGCACAAGACCTTCTGCATCCCGCACGGCGGCGGCGGTCCGGGCGTCGGCCCGGTCGGCGTCCGGGCGCACCTGGCCCCGTACCTGCCGAACCACCCGCTGCAGCCGACCGCCGGCCCCGAGACGGGCGTCGGTCCGATCTCGGCCGCGCCGTGGGGTTCGGCCGGCATCCTGCCGATCTCCTGGTCGTACGTACGCCTGATGGGTGGCGAGGGCCTCAAGCGCGCCACCCAGGTGGCCGTGCTCGGTGCGAACTACATCGCCAAGCGCCTGGAGCCGCACTACCCGGTGCTCTACACCGGTCCGGGCGACCTGGTCGCGCACGAGTGCATCATCGACCTGCGCCCGCTGTCGAAGGAGACGGGTGTCAGCGTGGACGACATCGCCAAGCGCCTGATCGACTACGGCTTCCACGCGCCGACGATGTCCTTCCCGGTGGCCGGCACCCTGATGATCGAGCCGACGGAGTCCGAGGACCTCGCCGAGATCGACCGCTTCTGCGACGCGATGATCGCCATCCGCGGCGAGATCGAGCGGGTCGCGGCCGGCGAGTGGCCGGTGGACGACAACCCGCTGGCCAACTCCCCGCACACGGCGGCGGCGCTGGGCGGCGAGTGGAACCACCCGTACACCCGCGACGAGGCCGTCTTCCCCGGTGGGGTGTCGGCCGCGGAGAAGTACTGGCCGCCGGTGCGCCGGATCGACGGCGCCTTCGGTGACCGCAACCTGGTCTGCTCGTGCCCGCCGCTGGACGAGTACGACAACTAGTGCTGCGACCGGAAAGGTTCACCGGGGCGCGGCGCCCGGCACGGCACCTCGCCGCGTTGTCGGACCGCGCAAGTACGTCCAGTACGAGGCGCGGTCCTCCGCCTTGCGATGCACCGCACCGGACACCGCGACCCGGCAAACCTTTCCGGCCACAGCACTAGGCATGACGAAGGGGCCGGTCCGGGAGCTGTTCGCTCCTGGGCCGGCCCCTTTTCGTGCTGTTACGCCGCCGCGAGCGTGCGGTGCGGGGCGATGATCTGGCCGTCCGGCAGCAGCTCGCCGGTGTCCTCGAAGAGCAGGACACCGTTGCACAGCAGGCTCCAGCCCTGTTCCGGGTGGGTGGCCACAGGGTGCGCGGCCTCACGGTCGGCGGAGTCGGCGGACGGGCATGCTGGCTTGTGCTGGCACATGGATGCGTTCTTTCGCTGCGGTGTGGTCTGTGTGCTGCGGCTCGATGCGTTGTTCATGGCCGCCCCCCGTATCAACGTCTTGGTTTGGTCAGGGTCCCAGTGTTGCCCTACGGACTTCCCTCCGCAGGGATTTCCCGGCAGCTGTCCTCATAGATTGATGACGCATCACTCGTGCGGGCGGTTCAGGTCAACTCACCTGTCATTTCGGGTGGTTCGCGGGTGGTCCCAGTGGGCTAGGCCGAATGGGCAGTATCGGCCATCGGCCCGGATCAGGCGGCCGGGGCGGCCAGCGAGGGCGGCAGCGGCGGCGCCGGCGGGGTGAGCCGGTGGGTCAGCACGGGCAGCAGTTCGGACACCGGGTGCGGCCGGTACGCGGCGATGCCGGGCGGGGCGGGCGCCAGCGGGACCAGCAGGTCCGCGGCCGCCGGCAGCCCGGCGGAGGCATCGGCGCCCACCGCCCCGTGCAGCCACAGGGTCAGCATGTACAGCTCCGGTACGGACAGCAGCCGCGGCTGGTAGTTCTTGCCCAGCGATTCGGCCTGGCGCAGGGCGCGTTCGGTGGCCGCGACGTACGGGCCCTCGAAGAAGTGGGAGAAGGCCCAGCCGTCCGGGGTGAGCCTGGTGTCTGCCGCCGCGACGTAGCGGTCACCGCTGCGGATCAGGAACCGCCAGCTCGTCAGCCGGGTACGGGGCGGCCTGCCGCCGGCCGCCAGCTGGGAGACGTTCAGCCGGTCCAGGACGTGGACCGGGAGCGGCAGTTCGGCGGTCATCGGCCCCTGGAGGGCGCGCAACGCGGGAGTGTGTGCCTCGTGGACGGCGGTGGGGGACGCGAGTGCCGCGAGGACGCTGCGCAGGGCGGGCGCGGGAGCCGGAGGGACATGCAGCGGCATGGTGGGTCGCCTCTCACTTGGGAGACCTGTGGAACGGGGGAAGGTGCGGGACGGCGCTGTCGCATTCTGGGGCCAGAGGGGGGCTGAGGGGCAATGGCCGCGCGCCAACTCTCTGCCTCGTTTGCGGAGTTTATACGACATGTGTTCACGCAGTGTTTCGGCTAGCTGTCCCGCCTATTGCCGACAAGGCGCTTACCGGTCCCGCTGTCATGGCTTTCATGCCGGTAGCGCGCAAACATGCCGCGCTGACCTCGGAGGCTACCAAAACGGCGCTCGGCTGGAAAGCGCCTGTTATCCAAAACCGGCAAAGTCGGTGCGGAATTTGCGTGGGGCGACTTGCCAGGGGAATGTGCCGAAGCGCCTGTCGGCCAAACCGGCGCGCGCTCCCCGCCACTCACGCCCCCGCCGCGTTATCGATCACACCGTCGGGGCATCATCGACCGTAACGCGCGCCTGGGGAGTGCCGGGCCAGGCCCACTCGAGGAGGGACGCTTCGATGGGGGAGAAGGTCGTGGCAGGCGGATTCGACCTGTCCGATCGGCAACGGTATCGGAGGAAGCTTCACGAGTGTCTGGAGGGACTGGAGCGGCTTCTGGCGGAGAAGAGGTTCGATCGCCCCAAGAACATGATGGGGCTGGAGATCGAGTTGAATCTCGCGGGTGCCGACGGTTTGCCGAAAATGGTGAATGCACAGGTTCTGGAGCGGATTGCCAGCCCCGATTTCCAGACCGAACTGGGAATGTTCAACCTGGAGGTGAACGTACTTCCGCACCGGCTCGGCGGCCGGGTTTTCGACCAGCTCGCGGAGGAGTTGAGCGCGGGACTCGGCTATGCCCACCGGCAGGCCTCCCTGATCGATGCCGGGGTGGTGATGATCGGTATTCTGCCGACGATCTCGCGCGAGGACCTGGTCACCGCCAACCTGTCGGCGGTGGACCGCTACTCGCTGCTGAACGAGCAGATCCTGATGATGCGCGGTGAGGACTTCACGCTCGACATCGACGGGGTCGAGCGGCTGACCTGGACCTCCGGGTCGATCGTGCCGGAGGCCGCCTGTACCTCCGTACAACTGCACCTGCAGGTGACGCCGGCCCGGTTCGCCGACGTGTGGAACGCCGCGCAGGCGGTGGCCGCCGTACAGATAGCGGTCGGCGCCAACTCGCCGTTCCTGTTCGGGCGGGAGCTGTGGCGGGAGTCGCGGCCGCCGCTGTTCACGCAGGCCACGGACACGCGGCCGCCCGAGCTCCAGGCGCAGGGGGTGCGGCCGCGTACCTGGTTCGGGGAGCGGTGGGTGGACTCGGCGTACGAGCTGTTCGCGGAGAACGTCCGCTACTTCCCCGCCCTGCTGCCGATCTGTGACGAGCAGGAGCCGTTGCGGGTGCTCGCGGAGGGCGGGGTGCCGAGCCTGCAGGAGCTGGTCCTGCACAACGGCACGGTGTACCGGTGGAACCGGCCCGTGTACGGGGTCGCCGACGGGGTGCCGCACCTGCGGGTGGAGAACCGGGTGCTGCCGGCCGGGCCCACCGTGGCCGACGTCGTCGCCAACGCCGCCTTCTACTACGGGCTCGTACGCACCCTCGCGGACGAGCAGCGCCCCGTGTGGAGCCGGCTGCCGTTCGCGGAGGCGGAGGCCAACTTCGACGCGGCCTGCCGGTACGGGATCGACGCGCGGATCCGCTGGCCGCGCCGGGGCCGGGGCGGCGGGGGGCTGGCGAGCGTGCCTGCCGTACGGCTGGTGCTGGACGAGCTGCTGCCGATGGCCGCCGCCGGGCTGGACGCCTGGGGCATCGAGCCCGCCGACCGGGACCACTACCTCGGCATCATCGAGGAGCGGTGCCGGCGCCGGGCGAACGGGGCGACCTGGCAGGTGGAGACGTATCACCGGGCGCTCGCGGCCGGGCTGGAGCGGCACGCGGCGCTGGCCGCGACCACGCGTCGCTACAGCGAGCTGATGCACCGGGGCGACCCGGTGCACACCTGGCCGGTGGGCTTGGCGGAGGAGGAGGTGAGCACGGCGGCCGTAGCCGGGCGCTGACCGGACGCCACCCGCCCGCCCGGCCGTGCGACGAGGCAGTATGGGGTCGTCGGAACGGGTTGGCGGGACGGGAGTCTGGCGTGCGGACGGAGCCGGAAGCGGTGGTCGGGGAGTCGCGCCTGCGCGGGGACGGGCGGGGGGTCCTGCGCAGCGAGACGCTGCTCGTGCTGGCGTTGTCGCTGGGCGCGAGCGGCGTCTCGGCGCTGATCAGCTTCATCGGGTCGCTGACCAAGCCGGGCGGGCTCAAGGACCAGGCCGCCACGCTCAACGGCTCGTACGCCCCCGGCCGGCCCTGGCTCGACCTGGCCTGGCAGCTGTTCGGGATCGCGTCGGCGCTGGTTCCCGTCCTGCTGGTCGCGCACCTGCTGACCCGCGAGGGTGCGCCGGGTCTGCGGGCGCTCGGCTTCGACCGCACCCGGCCCTGGCCGGACCTGGGCCGCGGTGCGCTCGTCGCGGCCGGGATCGGGAGCGCCGGGCTGGCCTTCTACCTCGGGGCGCGGGCGACCGGCTTCAACCTGACGGTGGTGCCGGAGGCGCTGCCCGACGTGTGGTGGAAGTTCCCCGTGCTGATCCTCTCCGCGGTGCAGAACTCCGTGGTGGAGGAGGTCATCGTGCTGGCGTACCTGCTGCGACGGCTGGACCAGCTGGGCTGGTCGCCGACGGCCGCGCTGCTGGCCAGCTCCGTGCTGCGCGGCTCGTACCACCTCTACCAGGGCATCGGCGGCTTCATCGGCAACATGGTGATGGGCGTCGTCTTCGTGCTGGCCTACCGCCGCTGGGGCCGGGTCGGGCCGCTGGTCGTCGCGCACGCGCTGCTCGACATCGTCGCCTTCGGCGGGTACGCCCTGCTCGCGGGCAAGGTGGGCTGGCTGCCCACGCCGTAGCGGCCGGGCTGCCACGGCTGCCGCGGCCGGCTTCCTTCAGGGGGTGGCCAGCAGCTCGCCGTCGATGACGGTGACGGCGTGGCCGGTGAGCAGCGTGCGGTCGCCCGCGAGCCGCACCCTGACCAGGCCCCGGCGGGCTCCGCCCTGGAGGCCGACGAGTTCCTCGCGGCCCAGGCGCCGGGCCCAGAAGGGGGCCAGCGCGGTGTGGGCGCTGCCGGTGACCGGGTCCTCGTCGATGCCGAAGGCGGGGAAGAAGCCGCGGGAGACGAAGTCGTACCCCCGCGCGGGGTCCTCGGCTGCCGCGGTGACGATGACCCCGCGCCGGGAGTAGCCGCGCAGGGCGTTCAGATCGGGCGCGAGTTCGCGTACGGCCCGCTCGTCCGTCAGCTCGACGACCAGGTCACCGATGTGGGCCGAGGTGTCGTGGACCGATCTGACCGGGACGCCCAGGGCGTCCCGCACCTCGGGGACCGGTGCGACCGGGGTCAGCGAGGACGTCGGGAAGTCCATGGTGACCGTGCCGTCCGGGGCGAACCCGGTCGTGAGGATGCCGCAGCGTGCGGCGAAGCGGACCGGGCCCGAGGGGCGGCCGGTCGTCGCGAGACTGTCCTCGTTCAGGACGTGGGCGGTGGCGAGCGTGGCGTGTCCGCACATGTCGACCTCACCGGCAGGGGTGAACCAGCGCAGCGCCCAGTCGGCGTCCCTGCCGGGCGGCAGGGGGTGGGCGAAGGCCGTCTCGGAGAGGTTGACCTCGGCGGCGACCTGCTGGAGCCAGGTGTCGGAAGGGAAGGGGCCGTCGAGGAGCAGGACGCCGGCGGGGTTCCCGCGGAACGGGCGATCGGTGAAGGCGTCGACGATTCGGATGCGCATGGTCACGACCGTAGGCCGGTCCGGTGACGGCGACCAAGGCCAATCCCGGATGACTGGCCTGGTCAGAGGCGTGGGGTCGGTGTTCGTTGAAGAAGTTTCCGATATATCGTTGACGCATCGCGATGGGTCAACGATAGTTGAGACATCGGAACACCGATGACACGAAACGAATGACGAAAGGAGCGCAGTCATGCGTTCACACGGACACGGCAACGGGCACGAGCACGAGCACGGACGGGGACACGGCCACTGCGGCCCGGAGCGTCGGGAGGAGTTCATGGGCCGGCGCGCCGCCTTCGGGCCGTTCGGGCCGCCCTTCGGCGGCGGGCCCTTCGGCGGGCGGGGCGGACGCGGCGGACCGCGCGGCCGGGCCCGGCGGGGTGACGTGCGCGCTTCGATCCTGGCGCTGCTCACCGACCGGCCGATGCACGGCTACGAGATGATCCAGGAGATCGGCGAGCGCAGCGGCGGGGCCTGGAAGCCAAGCCCGGGCTCGGTCTACCCGACCCTGCAGCTGCTCGAGGACGAGGGGCTCATCACGAGCGAGAGTGAGGGCGGCAAGAAGCTGTTCACGCTCACCGACGCCGGCCGCAGCGAGGCCGAGTCGGGCCCGGACGCCCCTTGGGCGGAGGCCGGGCGCGGCTTCGACTTCGAGGCGATGAGCGAGATCCGGACGGCCGGCTTCGGCCTGATGGAAGCCTTCGGCCAGGTCTTCAAGACCGGCACCCCCGCGCAGCGGGAGAAGGCCCTCGCGGTCGTCAACGACGCCCGCAAGAAGCTCTACCTGATCCTGGCCGACGAGCACTGAGTCCGGCCGGACCTCCCCACTGCGCCGCTGGCGCAGCAGCGCGCCCCGCGAGTCTTCTCGCGGGGCGCGCTGTCCTGCGTACGGACGTGCGGGGTGCGGTGGGGTCAGGCGACCAGCCCGGCGAGCTTGCGCAGCGACTCGTTCAGCGCGGCCGTCGCCGAGTCCTTGAGCTTGCCCGCCATGAGGGAGACGGCGGCCCCCGTGAACTCTCCGTCGATGCGGACGGTGGTGGCCCCGTCGTCCGGGATCAGGGTGTAGCGGGTCAGGACGGCCACGCCCATCGGGCCCTTGCCGGTGATGGCGAAGACGCGCTCGTCCTCCAGCTCCGAGACGGTCCACAGCACCTCGGCCGGGAAGCCCATCATCTTCATGTTCTCGGCGAAGGTGGACCCGACCGCGAGGGTCTCGGGACCGCCCTTCGGGAAGTTGGTGTGGGTCATGCTCCACTGGCCGTACGCGTCCCAGTCCGTCAGCTGGGCCCACAGCTTGGCGGCGGGCGCCTCGATGCGTGATTCCGCGGTGACTTCAGCCATGCGACCACCCCTTCTCGTCAGTACGTGCGGCGGAAGGTAGCCCCGGCGGACGGAACATTCAAGACTGACGACCTGTCAGATATCGGTTTCCGGACGCGCGGAGTGTCAGGTACGTCTCAACAGGTGTCACGTGCTCATTGGTCCTGACGGGCCCTGTCATGATGTCCGGATGCAAGCGTCAGGGAAGAACGCCGGGCTGGGCCTCGCCCTCGTCTCGGCAGTTGCGTTCGGTGGTTCCGGGGTCGCGGCGAAGCCGCTGATCGAGGCGGGTCTGGACCCGCTGCACATGGTGTGGCTCAGGGTGGCCGGGGCGGCGCTCGTGCTGTCCCCGTTGGCCTGGCGCCACCGTGACCTCATACGCCGCAAACCCCTGCTGCTCGCCGGCTTCGGACTCGTCGCGGTGGCGGGTGTGCAGGCCTTCTACTTCGCCTCCCTGTCCCGGATCCCGGTGGGCGTGGCCCTGCTGCTGGAGTACCTCGGCCCGTCTCTGCTCCTCGGCTGGATCCGCTTCGTGCAGCGCAAGCCGGTCACGCGGGCCGCCGCGACCGGGGCGGCCGTCGCCGTCGTGGGTCTGGCCTGCGTGGTCGAGATCTGGGCCGGGCTGAGCCTGGACCCGGTCGGCGTGCTGCTCGGCGTCGCCGCCGCCTGCTGCCAGGCGTTCTACTTCGTCTTCGCCGACCAGGGCACCGACGGGGACGACGCGCCCGACCCGCTCGGCGTGATCGCGTACGGCATGATCGTCGGCGCGCTGGTGATGACCGCGATCGCCCGGCCGTGGCAGATCGACTGGCGGATCCTGGGCTCGGACGCAGCGGTCGGCGACCTGACGGTGCCGGCGCCCGTCCTGCTCGGCTGGGTGGTGCTGATCGCGACCGTGTTCGCGTACCTGACCGGCGTGGTGTCCGTGCGCAAGCTGTCGCCGCAGATCGCCGGCGTGGTGGCCTGCCTGGAGGCGGTCGTCGCGACCGTGCTGGCCTGGGTGCTGCTTGGCGAACACCTCTCCACACCGCAGATCATCGGCGGCGGCCTGGTGCTGGGCGGTGCCTTCATCGCGCAGACCTCGCGGCCGACCCCGCCGGGGGCTGCGGATCCGGCCGTACTGGACCGCGAGACGGCCAAGGCCTAGTGCTGTGGCCGGGAAGGTTTGCCGGGTCGCGGGGTCCGGTGCGGTGCGTCGCAAGGCGGAGGACCGCGTCTCGTACTGGACGTACTTGCGCGGTCCGACAACGCGGCGAGGTGCCGTGCCGGGCGCCGCGACGCGGTGAACCTTTCCGGTCACAGCACTAAGCTGCCGATCATGCATTCGACCGTGCTTCCGCCTCCCACCGTCTAGCGCGGGCGGCCGCCTTTCGCAGATGACCCGGCCCGGGAGTTCCCGGGCGGGTTCGCGCTGCCCGCGAAGTGATGACCGGCTTCCTTCATCCCTCACTTCACGCATGCGCGGAGACTTTCGTGTCGAACCATTCGCCCGCTGCCGGGCGCAACCTGCTGTACCTCGTCGTCGCCGGAGCCGCCTGGGGCACCGCCGGGGCGGCCGCCTCCCTGCTCTTCCTGGCCAGTGACCTCGGCCCGCTCGCCCTGTCGTTCTGGCGGTGCGCGGGCGGGCTCGCGGTGCTGCTCGCCGTGCTCGCCGTACGCCGGCTCCGGGCCGGGGCGCGGGCTCGGGCTCGGGCCGCGGTCGCGCGGCCGTCGGCGCGGTCCCTGATCGGGACCGGTCTGCTGTTCACCCTCTTCCAGTCCGCGTACTTCGCGGCCGTGCGGGAGACCGGCCTCGCCGTCGGCACGGTGGTCACCCTCGGCGCCGGACCCGTGCTGATCGCGCTCGGCGCGCGCCACTGGATGGGCGAGCGGCTCGGCCGGGGCGGAGCGGTGGCCGTCGGCGGGGCGCTGGCCGGCCTGGCCGTGCTCGTCCTGGGCAGCGGGGGCGGCGAGGTGCGGCCGCTCGGCGTCGGCTCGGCGCTGCTGTCGGCCGCCGGGTACGCGGGGATGACCCTGCGGGCCCGGTGGCTCGGGCAGCGCGGGATCGGCGGGGACCCGCTGGTCACCACCGCCTGGTCGGTCGCGGTGGGCACGGTGTGCCTGCTGCCGCTCGCGGTCGTGGAGGGGGCGCTGCCGCACACCGCGGAACCGGGGCGGGTGCTGTGGCTGCTGGTGTACGTGGCCACCGTGCCGACGGCCCTCGCGTACGCGCTCTACTTCACCGGGGCCGCCGCGGTACGGGCCGCGACGGTGTCGGTGATCATGCTGATCGAGCCGGTCAGCGCGGCGGTGATCGCCGTCCTGCTGCTCGGCGAGCGGCTGACCGGCGCCGTGGTCCTGGGAACCGTACTGCTGCTGACGGCGGTGGGCGCGCTGATCGCGGCCGAGGCGCGGCGGCCCGCGGGCGGGCCGGTGGCCCGCCCCGCCCCTGTCGTTCAGAGCGCCGCGAGGTAGTCCGGCGCGGCGATGCCGGGGGCCAGGTCGGCGGCCGGGACGGGTGCTCCGTACGCGGGTGCGACCGGGACCACGCCCGACCAGTAGGGCAGGCCGAGGTCCTCGGCGTCGTCGTTCGGCCCGCCCGTGCGCAGCTTCGCGGACACCTCGGTGAGGTCCAGGCGGATCACCGCCGTGGCCGCGAGCTCCTTGGCGTCGGCGGGCCGGGAGTCGGCGGAGCGGCCGGGCACGACCTGGTCGACGAGGGCGTCGAGCGCCGTCCGGCACTCCGCCTCGTCGGTGACCTGGTAGGCGGTGCCGTGGACGACCACCGAGCGGTAGTTGAGGGAGTGGTGGAAGGCCGAGCGGGCCAGCACCAGTCCGTCGACGTGGGTCACCGTCACGCAGACCGGCAGGCCCGGGTCGCTCTTGCCGGCGGCGAGGAGCGGGCGCGAACCGGTGGAGCCGTGGATGTAGAGGGTCTCGCCGACCCGGCCGAAGAGGGTGGGCAGGACCACCGGGGCGCCGTCGCGGACGAAGCCGAGGTGGCAGATGTAGGCCTGGTCGAGTATCGAGTGCACCGTCTCGCGGTCGTAGCGCGCGCGGTCGCGGGAGCGGGTGGGCACGGTGCGGTCGGTGGGGGCGTACCGGTCGCCGCCCGTCTCCCGGGCCGGGCTGGCGGCCGAAGTGGTCTTCTCCGTCGCGGTCGTGGCGCTCATGATGCGGACTCCGTTGTACTAGTGCATAATGTGGTTTGTGCTAGGAGACTATCGGATCGCAGGGCGGCGCGCATCGGACATCGCGGCCAGTGTCGAGGCGGGAGTGGGCTCGGGCGCCCTGCCGCCGGGGGCGGTGTTGCCGCCGATGCGGGAGCTGGCCGGTGTGCTGGGGGTGAATCCCAACACCGTGGCCGCGGCGTACCGGACGCTGCGCGAGCGCGGGGTCATCGAGACCGACGGGCGGCGCGGCAGCCGGGTGCGCGCCCGACCGGCGAGTGCGCCCCGGGACGAGCTGCGGATGGCCGTGCCGGCGGGGGTCCGCGACATCGCCTCGGGCAATCCGGACGTACGGCTGTTGCCCGCGCTGGACGCGGCGCTCGCCGAAGCGGCGCGGCGGTACGCGCAGGCGCCGACCCTGTACGGGGACGACCCGGTCGCCCCGGAGCTGGCGGCCCTCGCCAGGGCCGGCTTCGACGCCGACGGGGTGCCCGCCGGGCCGGTGGCCGTGACCTCGGGCGCGCTGGACGGGGTCGAGCGGGTGCTGGTCGCGCACCTGCGCCCGGGGGACGCGGTGGCGGTGGAGGACCCGGGCTGGGGCGGGGTGCTGGACCTGGTGCCGGCGCTGGGGCTGCGCGCGCTGCCGATGGCGGTGGACGACGACGGCCCGGTTCCGGACGCGGTGGCGCGGGCGCTGGAAGCGGGGGCGCGGGCACTGATCGTGACGGCGCGGGCGCAGAACCCGACGGGCGCGGCGGTGGGCGAGGGGCGCGCGGCGGAGCTGCGGGCGCTGCTGGCGGGCCACCCGGACGTACTGGTCATCGGCGACGACCACGCCCACGGCATCGTGGACGTCCCGCTGCACACCCTGGGCGGGGTGACCCGGCACTGGGCGCTGATCCGCTCGACGGCGAAGGCGTACGGCCCGGACCTGCGGCTGGCGGTGCTGACCGGTGACGCCGTCACGCTGGACCGGCTGCGGGGGCGGCAGCGGCTGGGCGCGGGGTGGGTGAGCCGGCTGCTCCAGTACGCGATGGTGGAGCTGTGGCGTTCCGGGGCGGTGGACCGGGCGGCGGTGGCGCGGGCCTACGCGGAGCGGCGGGACGGGCTGGTCGCGGCGCTGGCGGAGCGGGGGGTGCGGGCGCACGGGCGGAGCGGGATGAACGTGTGGGTGCCGGTGGCCGACGAGACGGCCGTGGTGACGAGGCTGATGGGGGCCGGCTGGGCGGTGGCCCCGGGCAGCCGCTTCCGGATGGAGGCGGGCCCGGGGATCCGTATGACGGTGTCCTCGCTGTCGGCCGCGGAGGTGCCGGGCCTCGCGGCCGCGGTGACGGCGGCCGTCCGCCCGGTGGGCGGCGGTCGCTTCGGCTGACGCGCGGCGTACCGGCGGTGCGCGTCAGCCGCACCGCCGTGTGGCGGGCCTCAGACGAGCAGTTCCGCCAGCCCGGCCAGGGCGAGGACGGCCGAGGCCGCGCCGATCACCGATCCGAAGACGCGGAACACCGCGGCCGACATGTAGGTCCGCGCCGGGCCGAGGTTCCCCTGGGCCTGCATGCGCAGTTCCGCGTTGGTCGCGGCCCAGCGCTCCAGCGACGCGGCCGATCCGCGGATGTTGAGCGAGACCCAGGCGCCGCTGACGGCGAGTGGGAGGCCGAAGGCCAGCAGGAAGACGCCGACACTCATGTGTTTCCCCCGTGGTGGTGTGATGATCGCCTCGGAGGTTAACAGCCGCTACGCAGGCCCCCGCGGGGTGGGCCGGGACTGGGTGAGGGCGGCTCCGGTCAGGACGATCGCGGCGCCGACCGGGGTGTTCCAGTGGAGCTGCTCGCCCAGCAGCAGGACGCCCGCGGTGGTCGCGATGACCGGGACGAAGTAGGTGACCATCTGGGCGGTGGTCGGGCCGACCTCCGTCACCAGGCCGTACTGCATCTGCAGCGCCAGGCCCGTGCCGAGCGCGCCCAAGGTGAGCACCGACAGCGTCGGCCACAGCGGGAACGACGTCGGGACGCTCGTGAACAGGGAGCTGACCACCAAGAGTTGGAGCGTGGCGAGCAGGAGCTGCGCGCCCGTCAGGGCGACCGGGGAGCCCGGGGTCGATGCCAGGGTGCGGCGGACGTAGATCCAGCCGATCGGGTAGCAGAGCGAGGCGAGCAGCGCGAGCGCGGTGCCCTTGGCGTCGAGGCCCGAGAAGCCCTGCCAGGCGCCGAGGACGGTGAGCACGCCGAGGAAGCCGAGGCCGAGGCCCGCGAAGCGGCGGCGCGTCGGGCGGTCCTCGGACAGGGCCACCAGCGACAGGGCCATGCCCCACAGCGGCGAGGTGGCGTTGCAGATCCCCGCGAGGCTGGAGGGGATGCTCAGCTCCGCGTACGCGAAGAGGGAGAAGGGGGCCGCGTTGAGCAGCAGCGCCGCGACGGTCAGGTGGGCCCAGGTGCGCCGGCCCCGGGGGAGCGCCTCGCGGCGGACCAGCATGACCGTCAGCAGGGCGAGCGCGCCGAAGAAGACCCGGCCGAGGGCGACCTGGAAGGGCGCGTACGCCTCGGTCCCCACCTTGATCAGAAGGAAGCTGAAGCCCCAGATCCCCGAGAGGATCGCGAAGCGCATCCGCCAGTCCAGGCGGCCGGAGGTCCGGGCCGCTGTGGTCGGTGGGGAGAGGGTGGGGCGGGGCGTGGTGGGTGCGCTCATGACACGTACTCTGTCGACTTCAACCTCTTAGGACAAGCGAGATTCGTTGGCGGCGACGACGTAGCATTGCTTACATGTTGAACCTGGAGCGGCTCCGCACCCTCGACGCCCTCGCCCGCCACGGCTCGGTCAGCGGCGCCGCCGACGGACTGCACGTCACCACCTCCGCCGTGTCCCAGCAGATGGCGAAGCTGGAGCGCGAGGTCGGCCAGCCGCTGCTGGCCAAGAACGGGCGCGGGGTCCGCCTCACCGACGCGGGCCGACTGCTCGCCGATCACGCGGCCCGGATCATCTCCCAGGTGGAGCTCGCACAAGCCGATGTCGAGGCCCGGCGCGGGTGCGCGGTCGGCGAGTTGCGGATCGGCGCCTTCCCGACCGCCATGCGCGGGCTGCTGCCCCAGGCGCTGGCCGCCCTGCGCGTCGAACACCCCGAACTGCGGGCCCGGGTCAGGGAGCAGGAACCCGAGGAGAGCATGGCCGCGGTCGTCCGCGGGGACCTCGACCTGGCCCTGGCCATCGACTGGCACAACAAGCGGATGCCGGTCCCCGCCGAGCTCACCCGCGCCCATCTGCTCGACGACTCCGTGGACATCGCGGTCCCGGCGGGGCATCCGCTGGCCGGGCGCACCGAGATCTCCCTCGCCGAGTTCGCCGATGACGACTGGATCTCCTGGAACGAGGGGCAGTTCTGCCACGAATGGCTGGTGTACACGCTGCGCGGCACCGGCATCGAGCCCCGCATCGCGCACATCGCCGAGGAGCACCACACCCAACTGGCCTTCGTCGAGGCCGGACTGGGTGTGTGCGTGGCCCCCCGGATGGGGCGCGGGCCGGTGCCGCCGGGGGTCCGGCTGCTGCCGGTCGCCGACTCCGTCCGCCGCCACGTGTACGCCGTCTGGCGCGCGGACGCCGACCGGCGGCCCTCCATCCGGGCCGCCGTCGACTCGCTCCGGCAGGCGGCCGCGCAGTACTAGACCGTCTCTTTCTCTCGACTTCTCCTGACGGATCCTGCCCGGTCGGCCGCTGCCTCAGATCTTGCGGAAGTCCCAGGAGGCGATCGAGTCCGGGGTGAGGCGGATCCAGGCGTGCCGCCCGTCGTGCGGCATCTCCTCGATGCCGAAGTTCTTGACGGGGAAGATCCGTTCCGGTTCCGCCAGTTCCGGGCACGGTTCGCCCGTCCGCGGTGCCTCGCCCACGAAGACGGCGCTGCCGGACAGCTCCACCCCGCGCAGTTCGTCGTACGCCTCTCCGGAGTCGACCACCACCGAGATGCGCGGGTCCCGGCGCAGGTCGGACCAGCGCCGGCTGCGCGTGATCGAGTACAGCCAGAGCGAGGCGCCGTCCCAGGCGAACCAGAGCGCGCCCACGTGCGGGCGCCCGTCGGGGGAGACCGTGGCCACCCGGCAGGTGCGCTGTTCGCGCAGGAAGGCGTCCACTTCCCCGTCGGTCATCATGATGCGGCGGCCCCGCCGCTGGGTGGTGTGCTCCGCGCGTGTGTCGTCCATCCGTCCCGTGCCCCTTCACATCTGACTGTGTGTCAGGAATCATGAAGGCTCTTCCGTCGCCGCGCCAGGGGGAGCCATGCCCGAACTCGATCCCGCCACCACCGCGCTCCTCACCGTCGAGTGCCAAAACGGCGTCGTAGGCGAGGAGAGCGCGCTGCCCGAACTCGCCAAGGAGGCACAGGCGTCCGGGATGCTGGGCCGGGTGGCCGCGCTGGTCGACGCCGCCCGCGGGGCCGGCGTACAGGTGCTGCACGCGGTCGCCGAGCGGCGGCCGGACGGGCTGGGGGCGAACTCCAACGCGCGGCTGTTCCGGGCCGCCGGCAAACTGCCGGTGCGCCAGCTGTCCGGCAGCGCGGCGGTGCGGGTCGCCCCGCCCATCGTCGTCGCGGAGCAGGATCTGGTGGTGCGCCGGCTGCACGGCCTTTCGCCGATGGCCGGCACCGACCTGGACGCACTGCTGCGCAACCTCGGTGTCCGTACGCTCGTCGTCACCGGTGTCTCCTCGAACATCGCGATACCGAACACCGTCTTCGACGCGGTGAACCTCGGGTACCGGGTCGTGGTCCCGTCCGACGCCATCGCCGGGGTGCCCGCCTCCTACACCGCCGAGGTGATCCGCAACTCGCTCGCCCTGGTCGCGACGATCACGACGGCTGCGGACCTCCTCGGGCAGTGGGCTCCCGCGCCCGTGAGCTGAGCCGACCTCAGGCGCGGGGGTCGAATGCGATTCCCGCGGGCATGGAGCGGGCGAGGTGGTCGCTGAAGGACCCGTCCTTGATTTTGATCGTGGCCGCGCCGAAATCGGCGTTCATGAGCTTGTCGCGAAATCCGGCCGGATAGCCTTCCCAGCCCACGAGGCGCGGGAAGAACCAGCCGTGGGTGGAATTCTCCGGCGGATCGTCGTTGGTGTTCGCGAAGCGGAAGTCGTGGGTGGAGACCCCGTCCTTGTGGTAGACGATCTTCGGGTGGGTTCCGTCGAAGCGGAGGGAAGACGCGGCGGCCACCTGATAGCCGCTGTGCTGGGACACCGAGACGTACCGGACCTGACTGTTGTTGATCCACACGACGACGTGTTCCCAGTCGTGGGTGTGGCCGATGGCCGCGGGTCCCAGCGTGGCCTGGTCCTTCTCGAAGTAGCTGGCGTACATGACCGCGCACCAGCCGTTGTTGCACTTCTGGCGCGAGTACGTGTTGGCGTTGGCGAGTTGGGCGGGGTCGTGGCAGTGGCCGTTCACGTCACCGCCCAGCCGCAGGCCCGGGTTGAGGGCGCCGTCGGCGCCGATGGCGGCGGTGGCGTAGCAGCCGTCCCCGTCGTAGTCGTACGCGGGGGAGAAGGTCTGTTCCAGGGCGTCGGCGTTCTGGGGCAGCAGCCGCAGGACGCTGGCGCCCGCGCCGGTCGGCAGTGCCAGGACGAGGGCCGCGGCGCCGATGCCGCTCGCGAGCAGGGGTAAAAATGTTCTGCGCATGCCAAGTCCAGCTTTCTGAGGGGCGGGCTCCGGATCCGGGCCATTCAACGGGCGGCCGAGTTGGCCCGTCAAGGGTCTAGACCAAGGTTCGGGCGGCGGTGCCCGGATCCTCCGGACGGGCCCCCGCCACCCTGGGGCGACGCTCACAGAAGTGATCGCGACCCGTTACGTCACGCCTTGCGTGAGGGCGGTTCCCCGCAGGGGTGGCCGGGACCGTTCGCCGTCGAGACCGGCCCCCCTGGCCGGCTCGCGGCGCTACATGGCGCCCGAGGAGTTCGTACGGGGCCCGGTGATCAACGTGCGGACCACCGCGGCGGCGTGCGCGTCGTACCGCGGAGCGCCGACCCGCTCGGCTACCCGGGCCGACGGCCCCAGGCCGTGATCATGCCGGGGGAGAGGGCGGCGCAGTCGGGAGAGTCGAGGTAGCGGATCGCCGCGTCGATGTCCGCGTCGTCCACCAGCCCGGTCGCGGTCATCGCCTCCCTCGCCCGGTCCCATGTTCCCGCCCAGAACCGGCTGATGGGAGAGCCGGGGACGAGGGGCGGGACGTGGATCTCGGCGGCCACGGCACCGAGCCCCAAGCCGTGCAGCAGCTGCGGGTAGCGCGGCGTCCAGGAGACGTCGGTGCCGATGGTGTCCTGCAGGCCCTGCCACATGGCCTGCACGGTCTGGGCGTACGGGCTCGGGGGCGCGGTGTCGGAGGTCGGATCGACCGCGTCGCTGAGGACCAGCACTCCGCCGGGGACGAGGAGCTCGGCGAGCCGTGCCATCAGCCGCTGCCGGGCGGGCAGGTGCATGAGCACGAAGCGGGCGTGGACCAGGTGGAAGCGGCCGGGATCGAATCCCGGGGCGGTGAGGTCCGCCTCCAGGACGTCGAGGCCGGGCTGCGGGTGGGCGGCGAGGAAGCGGGTGTCGCGGTCCACGGCCAGCACCCTCGTGGCGCCGAGCTCCCCCAGCAGCCGACGGGCCACGCTGCCGGTGCCCGCCCCCACGTCGAGGCAGCTCCACCCGGGTCCGGCGCCGAGCTCCCGCAGCCGGGCGATGGTGACGTCGTCGTAGGCGAGTGCACCGAGGTCGATCCGCTCGCCTTCGCCGGCCCGACCGGGCGGGAAGACCGCCTTCCCGTACTGGCCGGGGGCGGACCAGCGCGCGGGCACTCCACCGTCGGTCGGATCCATCGGGCCACCGCCTCCCGTCCCGGCGGGCGGGAGCCGCCCGCAGAGGCCTGCTCCTGCCAGTATCGGCCCCATGTCCCGGTAACGCGGCCCGTGTGGCCCTTCTCGTGTCAGGTCTGGTCTCCGGCCGGTGCCCGCCCGGAGAAGGAGCCCGGCGGTCCGAGGGGAAAGGCGCATCGCGCTGCCACCGCGCCGGTGAATCAGGCGAAAGAGCGGACGCGGCGCGAAGTACCCATACGGGGCGGTGAAGTTCCCAGGGACAATGGTCCTATAGCGCGCGACAGCTCCCGGAAGCCAAAGTGGTGACCACGGCGAGGGCAAGTGGCACAGGCCATGACGGGAGTGATCATGACGCAGATATCCATCGATCCAGGACGCTTCAGTCAGTTCGGCGAGGCCACCGGAAGCACTTTCTGCCTGGTTACGAATCCCGAGTTGGTCGATCAGTTCGAGATCGTCGAATCCGCTTCGTACAAGAACTACCTCACGATCCCGATGGGCCCGGGCGACCGTTTCGAGGATCTCCTCGAAAAGCGAATCCCGGAGCCCGCCCACATTCTGGTCGTCTCGCCCCACAGGTTCTTCGCATCCCCGGATCCCGATCTGGTGGGACAGCGGAAGATCATGGGCATGGCGTGCAACTCGACGCCCACCACCCTCGACGAGATCCGGCACTTCCTCGACGTCATGGAGCGGACCTCGTCGGCCGACCAGGCGGCCTTCTGCGACACGTTCTTCGAGCTCGCCGAAGAGGCCGAGCACCTGGTGTACGCCGACCCGGTGCACGGCACCCGCGCCGTACTCGACCACCTCCGCGACGGCCTGGTGTGGAACCAGCAGGCCGGTCCCCTCGAGTGGGGCGACCAGCAGATCGTGCCGTCCGGCGAGATCAGCGTGCTGCCGGTCGAGATCAGGGAGTTCGACGAGGCCCTGAAGCTGCCGCTGGAAGGCGAGATCACGCTGCGCGGATACCCGATCCTGCACAACGGCACCCCGTCCTTCTCACGGACCGACCAGGCCCGCATCCACTCCCGGCTCTGGGCGATGCGGGACCACGCCATCAAGGCCAAGGTCGAGGACGGCAGGATCACGCGCCTGGAGGCGCTGGACCCGGGAGCCGCGCCGGCCGTGGCGATGCTGGAGCAGATGTTCGCGGTGGACTCCCGCTACCGGATCGTGTGGGAGATCGGCCACGCCCTCAACACCTCCCTCGACATCCTGCCCGGCAACCACGCCATGAACGAGGTGTACGGCGGCACGGAAGGCTGTCTCCACTACGGTCTCGGGCTCACTCCGTACACCCAATACCACCTGGACATCATTTCGCCCGACACGCGCGTCCTGACGAGTAACGGACTCGCGCTGATCGGCCACCCGGACCACCCCACGGTGGAGAGGGTCGTCACCGCAGAATAGCGGCTTTCGACCGTCGGACCGTTCGGGGTGAATGTAAACAATCCAATTAACAGGAGGTGACTGTCATGAAGAAGATCAAGGTGCAGAAGAACCGTAACTACCTGGGCACGCTCCTGGGCTGAGTACCGACCCGTGGCGGGGCATGTGAATGCCCCGCCACGGGGTTCTCGTCGTCATTCACTAGGGAGTGCGCCCGTGTCACCGCTGGATCTCACCACAGACGACTTCGGTCAGTTCGGCGAGCCGGTCGAGACATTCTGTCTGATAACGAGCGAGGACGGCGGCGAGCTCGTTTCGCTGCTCCCCGGTGACGGGTATTCCCGCGTGGTCCACCTGACCCTGCCGCGCGGGACGCGCCTGGGCACCCTGATCGCGCAGGACGTTCCGCCGGACGCACACGTCCTGGCCGTCTGCCCGGGCCGCTTCCTCGACTCGCCGACGCCGCAGGAGCTGGGTGCGCGCAAGCTGGCCGTGCTGCCGGCCGGCTCCACTCCGCTCACCGACGAGTACGTCCGCTACTTCCTGCGCACCGCGGCGAAGACGGACATCGCCCGCCAGGAGGCCATCGCAGAGGGGTTCTTCGACCTCGTCGGCGACAGCGGCCGGCTGACGATCGTCGACGACGCCTCCGGCACGGAAGCCGAATTCGACCACACGGCGGGCGACTGCGTCTGGAACCAGCAGGCGGGGGTCCTGGAGCCCGGCGACCAACAGATCTTCCCCTCCGGCAAGCTGAGCGTGACCGCCGCGGAGATCACCACCTTCGAGCCGGAAGCCCGGCTGCTCGGTCTCAATGGGGACCTGACGCTGCGCGGGTGGCCGATCGTGCACCGCCACGCGGACCCTGCCGACGGCGCCGAGCAGCAACGGCTGTTCGAAGCGCTGTCCCCCCTCGTCTCACACGCCGTGACCCTCCACGTCACCGCCGGGAGCATCGAGGGGGTCACCCCGCAGACTCCCGGGGCCACGCCGGCCGCCGCGGAGCTGGACAAGCTCCTCACCGACGATCCGCGTTACCGCGTCATCTGGGAACTCGGCTTCGCGATCAACACCACCACAGAGGTCATTCCGGCGAACTGCGGACCCAACGAGGTGTACGGCGCCACGGGCGGCGTGATCAACCTCGGGCTGGGGATCACACCGGCCACGCGCTTCGCCCTGGCCTTCCTCTGTCCCCGCAGTTCGCTGTTGACATCGGACGGAACCGCCGTACTCGGTGCCCGCAAGGCGGTGCGCCGCGGCCGTATGCAGCGCCTCTCCAGCGCGAGTTGCGGCTGCCACTGACCCCACAGGAGGGAAGCAAGCCCATGACGATCAACCCCGAACTGCGCAAGCGGGTCGACGCGATCCTCGACAGCTTCATCAAGGACTTCTACGAGACGGTCCCGTTCGCCCAGCACCAGAAGAACGCCGCCGAACTCAACCTGGACTACTACAAGCGCCACAACATCGAGACCATCCTGCGGCTGCGCCGCAAGCGGACCATCGACGCGCTGGCCATCAAGTACTTCACCAAGGTCGACCCGGTGCAGGCCAAGGCCTGGGCCCACTACACCGACGACGAGATGCTGCACGACCGGCTGTTCGCCGCGGACCTCGCCAAGGTCGGCGTCACCAAGGACCAGATCTACTCCACCGAGCCGATGCTCTCCACCAAGCTGCTCACCGGATACCTCCAGTACGGCATGGAGTTCGAGGACAGCCCGCTCGCGCTGATCACCAGCGTCTACTTCGTGGAGTACGTGACCACGCGCACGCAGCCCGAATGGCTGGACAACCTGGAGAGCGTCCTCGGTCAGGAGAACGTCAAGGGTGCGCGCGCCCACGTCAACACCGACCTCGACGACGACCACGACGACTTCGTGTGGCGGGTGATGTCCACCCTGGTCACGACGGACGCGGACGAGCAGAAGGTCGTCGAGCACCTCGACCACGTCTACTGGCTGTGGAAGCTCTACTTCGTCGAGCTGCACCAGCTCACCGTGCTCGGCCGTACGCAGGCCCAGATCCCCTTGCCCACCTCGGCCGACGTCTGAGCGGGGCCGTCCGTGCCGGACAACGACCGGGCCGCACGGCCGAGCGGGCGGCAGGCAGTCGAGGTGATGGCCCTGCCGCCCGGCCCGGAGCTGCCGGCCGGGACCGAGAAGTGGATCGTGGACGGCCTGGTGGAGACCATGCCGGGCCTGCATGCCCGTCAGCTCTTCACGCTGCGCCGCGACATGCTGACCGAGGCCGACCACGTCGTCGTCGGAGTGGACCGGGAGCGCGATCGCGTCGTCTCGCTGCTCACGTCCCATTGGACGGCGCTTCCGTCGGGGCGCTCCTGTCTGCATGTCATGATCCAGTTCGTCGGGGACAAGTACCGCAACGGCCCGGTCTTCGGTGAGAGCTGGTCCGTGCACTTCGCCCGGTTGCTGGCAGACGGCCGCCCGTTCCCCGAGGTGATCGCGCTCAAGACGTACAACCCCGTGGTCCACTGTGCGATGTCGGCGTTCAGCGGGCACCCGGACATCAGCATGTACCCGGATCTGGCCGGCAAGGACGACAGCCAGGCCGCGCTGGCGGCCGAGGTGGCCGCGGCGCTCGCGCCCGGCGCCCCCTTCGACGCGGCCCGGGGTGTCATCGCGGGCATCGGCCGCCCGCGAGACCTCTACCGGGAACGGCCCACCAGCTACGTTCCCGAGGCGAACGCGTACTTCGAGCAGCACGCGGCTCCGGGCGACCGGGTGCTGTGCATGCTGCACGTCCCGACGCGCGAGGGGGCGCACTCGATCCTCACGGCCCTGGGTGTGCCGCTGCCCACCGGGCGCGGCTGAGCCCGCGGGCCGGCGGGTCCGGCCCCGGCGG
>NZ_JBHWVJ010000080.1:0-32510 GCF_042736725.1 Streptomyces sp. NPDC060028
ACAATCATTGTGGGAAAGCCCCGCACCTTTAATGGTGCGGGGCTTTTCTGCGTTCCGGGCCTGGTTCGATGGGCCAGGTTCGATGGGCCGGGTGGGGGAGGTGCGGCCCTTCAGGTGTCCTGCGGATGCCCGGCATGGGGTCCGGATGGATTCGTACTGACGACTCGTAGGGTTGGCGCATGGGCTATGACCTCGTCATCTTCGACAACGACGGCGTGCTGGTGGACAGCGAGCCGCTCGCCAACAGCATCCTCGCCGGGTACCTGACCGAGCTGGGGCATCCGACCTCGTACGAGGAGTCGCTGAGCGACTACATGGGAGCCGCCGTGCACCGGGTGCACGATCTCGTGCTGGAGCGGACCGGGCAGCCTCTGCCGGGTGACTTCGACGAGAACCTGTACGCGCGCACCTTCGCCGCGTTCGAGCGGGAACTGAAGCCCGTGCCGGGCGTCGAGGGGGTGCTGGGCGCGCTGATCGAGAGCGGGGTGTCGTACTGCCTCGCTTCCTCCGGGAGCCATGAGCGGATCCGGGTGGGCCATCGGGCGGCCGGGCTCGACGAGTGGTTCGAGGAGGAGTGGATCTTCAGCGCGGATGACGTCGGCAGGGGGAAGCCCGCCCCGGACCTGTTCCTGCACGCCGCGCGCTCCATGGACGTGGAGCCGGCCCGGTGCGTGGTCATCGAGGACAGCCCGCTCGGGGTGCAGGCCGCGGCCGCCGCGGGGATGGACGTGTACGCGTTCACCGGGATGCTGCCCGCCGACCGGCTGCCCGGGGCCACCGGGTACTTCGGCGACATGGGGCAGCTCCTCGGGCTGCTCGGAATCCAGGGCTGAGGCGGGGCCCGGGCGCGGCGGCCCAATTGATATGTGATCTCTCTACCCACCGGTAGCCACGGGGCCTACGCTGTGCCGCCATGACAGCAGACGTGCGGCTGCGCCGTGGGCGTGGGGCCTTGGGGTTCAGCTTCTTCGTGCAGGGCGTGACCTTCGCCCTCCTCGTGACGCGGATCCCCGCCATCCAGGACCGGTACGGGATATCCGACGGGTTGCTGCCCGCCTTCCTCGCCGCCGTGCCGGTACTCGCCGGGTTGTCGAGCGTCGCGACCGAGCACCTGGTGAAGCGGGTGCCGCCCAGTGTGGTGCTGCGGTGGGCGCAGCCCCTGGTGCTGCTCGCGCTGCTCGGCGCCGGCGCCGGGACGGACCTGTGGCACGTGGCCCTGGCGCTCGGCGCGTTCGGGTTGTCGGTGGGTGCGCTGGACGCCTCCATGAACATGCTCGGGGTGCGTCTGCAGGGGGCGTACGGGCGCAGCATCATGCTCGGGTTCCACGCCTCGTACAGCCTGGGCGGGATTCTGGGGGCCTCGGCCGCGTGGGCGGGGGCGCACTGGCATCTGGCGCTGTTCACGTCCTATCTGCCGGCGGTGCTCGTGCTGCTGCCGGCGTCGCTGTTCGCCAGTCGCTTCTACGTCGACCACGGCTCGGCGTCGCGGGAGAGCGAAGGGAAGGGGCTGGGCGTCGGCGGGTTCAAGCTGCTGCTGCCGCTGTGCCTGGTGATGGCTTGTGCGTACATCGGGGACTCGACGGTGGCGAACTGGAGTGCCAAGTACCTCCAGGACGTGCTGGGGAGCTCCGAGCAGCTCGCGACGGTCCCGTACAACGTGTACATGGTGACGACCCTCCTCGGGCGGGCCGTCGGCGACCTGGGGGTGCGGCGCTTCGGGGCCGCGGCCGTGGTGCGGATGGGCACGGTGGTGGCCGCCGGTGGGTTCGCGGTGGTGGCCGTCGCGTCGGGTCCGTGGGTGGGGATGATCGGGTTCACGATGCTGGGGATCGGGCTGTGCGTGATCGTGCCGCAGACCTTCGCGGCGGCCGGAAGGCTGTTCCCGGGGGCGTCCGACACCGCCGTGGCCCGGCTGAACATCTTCAACTACGTCGGTTTCCTGATCGGGTCCCCGCTCGTCGGGGGGATCGGGGACGCGTGGAGCTACCGGGGTGCGATGTTCGTGCCGATGGTCCTGGTGCTGGTGACGCTGTTCTACGCCCGCTCGTTCGCCGCGGACGGGGCCCGATACGGTGTCCGGCATGAGCGGCCGCGGGTTGTTGATGTGGGACGAGGCGGTAACGAAGTATGACTTCGGGCCCAGCCATCCGATGGATCCGGTGCGCCTGGCGCTGACCATGGGCCTGGTACGGGCCTTCGGGCTGGACCGGGCGCTGGAGGTACGGGCGGGCAAGCCGGCCGGGGACTCGACGCTGCGGCTGGTCCACCGGGCGGATTACGTCGCCGCCGTGCGCGAGGTGTCGGCCGACCCCGGGGTGGCCGACGGCTCGTACGGGCTGGGGACGATGGACGATCCGGCGTTCCACGGGATGCACGAGGCGTCCGCGCTGATCGCCGGGCAGTCGGTGGCCGGGGCCGAGGCCGTCTGGCGCGGGGAGGCCGGGCACGCGGTGAACTTCGCCGGCGGGCTGCACCACGCGATGCCGGGCGGGGCGGCCGGGTTCTGCGTGTACAACGACGCGGCGCTGGCGATCGCGCGGCTGCTGGAGCTCGGGGCCGAGCGGGTGGCGTACGTGGATGTGGACGTGCACCACGGGGACGGGGTCCAGGCGGCCTTCTGGGACGACCCGAGGGTGCTGACCGTGTCGGTCCACGAGCACCCGCGGACGCTGTTCCCGCAGACGGGCTGGCCCGAGGAGACGGGCGGGGCGGCCGCCGAGGGGTCCGCGGTGAACGTGGCGCTGCCCGCCGGGACCGGGGACGAGGGCTGGCTTCGGGCCTTCCAGGCGACCGTGCCCGAGCTGCTGGCGGACTTCCGGCCCCAGGTGCTGGTGACCCAGCACGGGGCCGATACGCATTTCGAGGACCCGCTCGCGCACCTGGCGGTGTCGCTGGACGCCCAGCGGGCGGTCCAGGAGGCCTGTCACGGCCTCGCGCACGCGTACGCGGACGGGCGGTGGCTCGCGCTGGGCGGCGGCGGGTACGCGGTCGTGGACGTCGTACCGCGGTCGTGGACGCATCTGGTGGCCATCGCCGGGCACGCGCCGATCGATCCGCAGACGGCGGTCCCGGTGTCGTGGCGGGACGAGGTGTACGCGCGGACCCGGGAGTCGGCGCCGCGGCGGATGACGGACGGGCGGGTGCCGGCCTGGCGGGACTGGGAGGCCGGTTACGATCCGGCGGACCGTATCGATCAGGCCGTTCTGGCCACCCGGCGGGCGGTGTTCCCGCTGCGCGGAATGCTCACATAGCCGCGTTCTGTTACGCCAACTGTGGGGCGGTTCCTCGTAATTGATGATCCGCCAGGTCGGGTGCGGCAGCATCGGAGGGTGTTGAGCACCGCCGCACTGCGTGCGCATCTGCTGGCCGCCCGGTTGGCCGGGCCCGTCGCGACCTCCCGGGAGGAGAGCCTGCGCAGTTACCGGCTGTTCGCGGCGCGCGATCCGCGGGTGCTGCTGGGGCTGGACCCGGAGTGGGCGTGGGGCGAGCGGGACCTGCTGCGGCTGATGGCGGACAAGTGCGGGGTCTCGGCCGACCCGGCGCACGTCAGCGGGCCGGACGTGATCGATCCGGAGCTGACGCTGGCGGGGCTGGAAGCGTTCGCGGGGCGGCTGCGCGCGGCGGCCCGGGCCCGGGCCCCGGTGCTGTTCGGAACCGGCCATCCGCATCGGCTCCTGGGGTTCTACGCCGGTTTGGCGCAGGCGCTGTCGGCGGCGGGATGTCTTGTTCTCACCCCGGCGCAGGGGGTTGCCGTGGACGTGCAGACCCGGTTCGGCGTACGCCCGTACCGCATCGATTACGTACGGGGAGTCGCACTGGTGCGGGAAGGCGGCGCGCGCCCGCCCGGGAGTGCGACCGGCGCGCACACCCATTCTCCGCTGCCGGTTCGGGTCGCCCTGGCGGCGCTCGCGGAGGCCGGCGGGCCGCTGCCGGAGCTGGTGGTGGGGGACCACGGGTGGGTCTGCGGTGCAGGTCAGCTCGGTGTGGAGGCGATCGGGCTGGCGGACACGGATGATCCGGCGCTGTTCGTCGGGGAGGCCGAGGGGCGGGTCTCGGTGGCGGTTCCGCTTGATGACGCGGTGCGCTCGGACTACTACAGACCGCTCACTCGCTATGTGCTCAATCGGGCCAGTCTGTCGGGTGGGCAGGAGTGGCCGTAGCTCCTCTTCCCCACTCGTATCACCCGCCCCTACTCTGGGGAGTGAGCGTGCGACGACGGGGCGTAACCGGAGGGGAAGCCGGTGCCCGTCATGCGCGGAAGGTCAAAGGTGTGTCATGGCTGCTGGCGAGAGGCCTCTCAGTGAGGTTCAGTTCCTGACCGTGGCGGAGGTCGCCTCGGTGATGCGAGTGTCGAAGATGACCGTGTACCGACTGGTGCACAACGGCCATCTGCCCGCAATCCGGGTGGGCCGGTCCTTCCGGGTCCCCGAAAATGCGGTCCACGAGTACCTGCGCGAGTCTTTTGTGGGGGTGGAGTCGGCCTGAGAGCGGGCCTTCGGGGCCCGTCGGGCCCCTGCGGTACCCCTCGTGTGCACTCGGATTACAAGCTCAGAGCTCGGGCGGGTAGGCTAGGCCGACGTAGGTCGTGTGGGCCCCGACGCCCCGCACCGAATGAAGAGAAGTGAGCGAGGGTAGTCGTGGGCTCTGTTATCAAGAAGCGGCGCAAGCGGATGGCTAAGAAGAAGCACCGCAAGCTGCTCAAGCGCACCCGCGTCCAGCGCCGTAACAAGAAGTAAACGGCAGCTGTACGTGTTCTCCGCAGCCCCTCCACCATCCTGGTGGAGGGGCTGCGGTGTAGCCGGGGACCGGTTGTTCCTAACAGGGAGGCGCTGAGCTCGTGGGGAAGGTCGTGCTCGTCACCGGGGCTGCCCGGCAGCTGGGAGGCCGGTTCGTGCGCCGGATCCAGCGTGACCCGGAAGTCGAGCGGGTGATCGCGGTGGACGCCGTGACACCGCCGCACCGGCTCGGATCGGCGGAATTCATCCGTACGGACATCAGGCAGTCGGCGATCGCCCGCGTGCTCGCGGAGCACGCCGTCGACACGGTGGTCCATCTGGCGGTCACCGGGGGCAGCTCGGTGGCGGGCGGAGGCTCGCACAGCACCGTCAAGGAAACCAACGTCATCGGGACGATGCAGCTCCTCGGGGCGTGCCAGAAGTCGCCGACGGTACGGCGGCTCGTGGTGAAGTCCAGTACGAGCGTGTACGGGGGCACCTCGCGGGACCCCGCCGTGTTCACCGAGACCACGCAGCCGAAGTCGCTGCCGCCGGCCGGGTTCGCGAAGGACGCCGTCGAGGTCGAGGGGTACGTGCGCGGCTTCGCGCGAAGACGGCCGGACGTGGCGGTGTGCGTCCTGCGGTTCGCGAACATCCTGGGGCCCTTCGCGGATTCGGCGCTCGCCGAGTACTTCTCGATGCCGGTGATGCCGACGGTGCTGGGTTACGACCCGCGGCTCCAGTTCGTCCACGAGGACGACGTACTGGACGTGCTGCGGCTGGCGGCGCAGGAACCCCGGAGCGGGACGCTGAACAGCGGGACCTTCAACATCGCCGGGGACGGGGTGCTGCTGCTGTCGCAGTGCTCGCGGCGGCTGGGGCGGCCGACGGTGCCGCTGCTGCTGCCGGCGGTGACGTGGGTGGGATCGGCGCTGCGGGCGGTCGGGGTCACGGACTTCTCGCCCGAGCAGATCAGACTCCTCACGCACGGGCGGGTCGTGGAGACCACGCAGATGCGGGAGGTGCTGGGCTTCGAGCCGATGTACACGACCACCGAGGCGTTCGCCGATTTCGCGCGGAGCCGGGGGACGGGGCTGCTGCCGCCGGAGCGTGCGGCGCGTGCGGTGGACCGGGTGGCGGGTTTGGTGAACGCTGACTTGTCGAACGCCGAGCTGTTGAACGTAGAGCCTGCGGTTGAGGGAGCGAAGCGATAGTGGCGGACGCCAAGGTCATTCCGTTCGACGAGGACCGGTCGCGGCGGCGACCCCGGCGGGTGCGGGTCGCTCCCGCGGTGGAGCCGGACCCGGTGCCGGCCGAGGCCGCGGTGGCCGCGGTGGCCGCGGTGGAGGCCGCGCCGGTGCCGGCCGAGGGCAGCTGGGACCGGCGGATCGCGGGCGGGCTGGCCTTCCTGCGGCGGCGGGTCACCGGGGAGTACGAGGTCGACGACTTCGGCTACGACAAGGAACTGACCGATCAGGTCCTGATGTCGATGATCCGGCCGCTGTACGACAAGTACTTCCGGGTCGAGGTCAAGGGCATCGAGAACATCCCGAAGGAGGGTGGGGCGCTGATCGTGGCGAACCACTCCGGGACGCTGCCGCTGGACGGCCTGATGCTGCAGGTCGCGGTGCACGACCACCACCCGGCGCAGCGGCACCTGCGGCTGCTGGCGGCGGACCTGGTCTTCATGCTGCCGGTGGTCAACGAGCTGGCGCGGAAGGCCGGGCACACGCTGGCGTGCGCGGAGGACGCGCAGCGGCTGCTGGAGGCCGGGGAGCTGGTCGGGGTGATGCCGGAGGGTTTCAAGGGGATAGGGAAGCCGTTCGGAGACCGGTACAAGCTGCAGCGGTTCGGCCGGGGCGGGTTCGTGTCGACGGCGCTGCGGGCGGGGACGCCGATCGTGCCGTGTTCGATCGTGGGGGCGGAGGAGATCTACCCGATGATCGGCAACGCGAAGACCCTCGCGCGGCTGTTGGGGATCCCGTACTTCCCGGTCACGCCGACGTTCCCGTGGTTGGGGCCGTTGGGGGCGGTGCCGTTGCCGACGAAGTGGACGATCCAGTTCGGCGAGCCGATCCCGACGGACGGGTATGCGGCGGAGGCCGCGGAGGATCCGATGCTGATGTTCAACCTGACGGATCAGGTGCGGGAGCAGATTCAGCACACGCTGTACAAGCTGCTGGTGCAGCGCAGGTCTGTCTTTTTCTGACCGTTGAGTGCCGGGGCTCTGCCCCGGACCCTGCGCCTCGAACGCCGGCGAGGCTGGATTGCCTCGCCGGCGTTCTGGCGTGCTACTCCATGTCCTCCGCCTTCAGCCCCAGGCCGGGAAGGAGGCCGGGGAGGAGGGGTGGGAGGGTGATCTCCGGCTTGGGGAGCTCCGGGGCGGTCGGGGTGGCGGTGGTGGACTGGCCGCCCGCGGGCGGGTTCAGGAGGTTGCCCGTACCGCCCAGGAGACCGCCGCCGGGGGCCGGGGGCTTGCCGGATTCCGACGCGCTCGGGGTGGGTGCGGCGGACGGCGCGCCCGGGGCGGGGGCGGATTGCTGCTTGCCCGCCGGGGTGCTCGGCCTGGCCGGGGTGCCCGGGCCGCGGGTCTGCTCGGGTGGCTTGGGGAGCAGTCCCTGGAGCGGCGCCACGTCATCGTCTATGGCCTGGAAGACCGAGTCGACTTCGCCGCCCACGTCGGTGAGCTGTACGGGGAGCTTCTGCCGGAGCCTGCTCCACGCGTCGCCCTGGGACTGGGAGAACGACGACAGTGCCGCGATCGGGCCGATCGAGCCGTCCCGTTCGTACGCGGCCTGGAGGAGCCGGTGGCCCTCCGAGGCGTCGTGCTTCATGCCCGCCAGGGCGCGGCGGATCGCGCCCAGGGACTCGTGGTCCAGTACGCCCGTCCGGCCGCGCTCCATCAGCCTGCGGGCTTCCGACAGGCGGTTCGCGGCCTGGTCGAGGTAGAGCTCGCCCCGGTCCGAATCGTCGTCGGCCATCCCGAGCCTGATGTCCTCCATGCCCCGCTTCACGGGGTAGAGGTGGTCACCGGGCAGGGCGTCCGTGCTGGCAGCGGCCACTCCGCTGAATGCCCCTGCGGCCACACCCACGGTGAGGCCCCCCGCCGCGATGCCCTTGGACCAGCGGGAGCGGGGCCGCAATTTCCGGAGCGAGGTCGCCCGGTGGGCGCCGCGGCCGGTCCGCTGTTCGGGCACCTGAGGGTCGGCGGCGGCAACGCCTCCGGCTCTCTCCTGCATCACCTTGGCTTCCATGGCGGCAACGAGCTGGGCTCGCTGCACCACTTTGACCTCGGGGTCCAGCACCGGGCGCGGCATTCGTTCGCCGAGCACGCTCGCCAGGGCCAACAACCGGTCGTGGTCGGCAGGTTCGGCAGGTGCCTCGGACTGCTCGGCCGCCGGGTCCGGTTCCGAAAGATCGGACGGGGTCCGCTCCTCCAGGGCCTGGGCGAAGGCGTTCGCCCGCCGGTGCGGAGTCACGTTCGCGATCACTGGCGGCACCTCCTCTCGTCATGACGATCGACTCCCCAAGGTGTCCGGAAGGTTGCCTTCCTTGAGCACATCCACCCTTTCGAGTGAGCGGCTTCGGGCAGGGCGTGTCCACAGGGAGCCTGCATCCCGCACAACGAGCGGCGCGGCAGTTGGGTTACGGACGAAGGATGATCGGACCACAGCGTCATCGAGGGGTCACCGGTTGTGTGGATGGTGGAGGGCTTCAGCGGGCGGCGCCGTCAGCGGGCGTCGTCCGGGAGGAGGCGGGCCAGGGTGCGGACCGCCCGGTACTGGAGCGTCTTGATGGCGCCCTCGTTCTTCCCCATGACGCGCGCCGTCTCCGCGACCGAGAGGCCTTGGAGGAAGCGCAGGGTCACGCACTCCTGCTGCTGAGGGTTGAGTTTCCGTACGGCTTCCAGCAGGGCCGCGTTGGAAAGGGACTCCAGGACGGAGTCCTCGGGGGAGCGTTCCACCTCGTTCGCGTCGAGCATTTCGCCTGTGGTCACTTCCAGGCGGAACCGGCTGGACTTGAAGTGGTCGGCGACCAGGTTGCGGGCGATCGTCACGAGCCAGGCGCCGAAGTCGCGGCCCTGCCAGGTGAAGGTGGAGATGCGGCGCAGCGCGCGCAGGAAGGTCTCGCTGGTGAGATCCTCCGCGGTCGCCTTGCCGCCGACGCGGTAGTAGATGTAGCGGTAGACCGTGTCGCTGTACTGGTCGTACAGGCGGCCGAAGGCCTCGGCCTCGCCGGCCTGGGCGCGTTCGACCAGGTCCATCATGCGGGCCTGGTCGCTGTCCGCGGTGGGGCGGCGGGCGGCGGGCGCGGCGGTACCGGCGGTGCCGGTGCTCGAGCCCGAGCGACCGCGTCTGCCCACCGTTGCTCCGCCGTCGGTCAGGGCATAGCAAGGACCGGCCGGACCGTGGCCGGCAGGGACCGCGGTGGCGAATGCGGGGACGGCGTACGCGGTGGGGACGAAGCCACGCAGGTGGTCGAGGACCGTTGCGCGCAGCGTAGCCAGGCCCGAGGCGTCAACCCCGACAGGTGGGTACACGGGACTCCCAGAGGCAGAGCTTCCATCACGTGCAGTGCGGGACCGTTCACCCGTCGTGGCGACAGATGGCCGGTGGCATGCGTTTGAGGAGAATAACGCTTCGTACAGGCAGCGCTACACCCAGTTGCTCAAATCACCGGTTCCGACACTTCTGTTGCGTGTCGAGGGCATATTCAGTCGCAGTTGGTGATCGTTTCTTGATCGGTTAAATGCGCGGAATGGCGGCTTCCAGCGCCGCTCCCGACCGAGTCGGGCATGACTGAACGCCGCGCCGGGGGCGCGGGTAGGGGAGAGGGAATGCCGGTGCCCCCGGCTCGACGGGCGGGAGCCCGGGCCGGATCCGGTGCGGGGCCTGGCGCGGGGCCCGGCGTGGTTACTTGCGGCGGCGGTGCAGGGCGATGGCGGCGGCCGCGCCGCCCGCGATGGCCCCGACTCCGGCGGCGGCAGGGACGCCGACCTTCACGGCCTTGCGGCCGGTCCGATAGTCGCGCAGCCGCCAGTCGTGGGCGCGGGCGTGCTTGCGCAGTTTTGTGTCGGGATTGATCGCGTACGGATGTCCGACCAGCGACAGCATCGGGATGTCGTTGTGCGAATCGCTGTACGCGGCGCAGCGTTCGAGGTCGAAGCCCTCGGCCGCGGCCAGGGCGCGGACCGCCTCCGCCTTGGCGGGGCCGTGCAGCGGCTCGCCGACCAGGCGCCCGGTGTAGATGCCGTCCACGGACTCGGCGACGGTGCCCAGGGCGCCGGTCAGGCCGAGCCTGCGGGCGATGATCGTGGCCGTCTCGACGGGCGCCGCGGTGACCAGCCACACCTTCTGGCCGGCGTCGAGGTGGGCCTGGGCCAGGGCGCGGGTGCCCGGCCAGATCCGCTCGGCCATGTACTCGTCGTAGATCTCCTCGCCGATGGCCATGAGTTCGCAGACCTTGTGGCCCTTGACGATGGACAGCGCGCTGTCGCGGGCGTCCTGCATGTGGTCGGGGTCCTCGACGCCGGCGAGCCGGAACCACGCCTGCTGCCAGGCGAAGCGGGCGAGTTCGCGGCGGCGGAAGAACTCGCGCTTGTAGAGGCCGCGGCCGAAGTGGAAGATCGCGGCGCCCTGCATGACGGTGTTGTCGAGGTCGAAGAAGGCGGCGGCGAGGTCGTCGCCGGCCACGGGGAACTCGACTTCCTCCTCGGCCCGCGCCGCTTCGGGCGCGGCCGGCTCCTCGGTGAAAGGTGGGGCTTCGGCCTGCGCGGTCTTGCGGGCGGCCTCGGCCGAGGCCTCGCCTGCCAGCACGCTCCGCGCGGTGGCGGAGCGCCTACGGGGGGTGAGCCATCCCAGAGCGGCCATGACGCGAGCATAGCCATTGTGTTCGGGAGTTCCCGAACCGATGGGATGCGGAGGCGTGAACTCTTCGGGGCGGGGGTGTTAAGGACCCGGCGCGGGAGAATGGGGGCATGAGCCCTTTGCTGCGCCGTAAGGAAAAGAAGCGTCCCGACGAGCGGGTGGTCACGCTCATCGGGAAGCCGGGCTGCCATCTGTGCGACGACGCCCAGGAAGTGATCGAGAGGATCTGCGCCGAGACCGGTGCGCAATGGGAGAAGAAGGACATCTCGCAGGACGCCGAGCTCTACCGGCTCCACTGGGAGCAGATCCCCGTGGTGTTGGTGGACGGCGAACAGCACACCTTCTGGAGGGTGAACCCTGACCGGCTCAAGCGGGCCTTGGAAGCCTGACCCTTCCGCCGGTTGGCATCGTGGGCGATTTGTGGGGTTCGGGGGCGTATCGATGAGGAGTGTGTACGGTTTTGCCCCCTTCGGGATTTGAACGGGTTCGGCGTAGTTCCGGTTCCCGTGCCGGGCGGCCGGGCCGCGTGACCCCGGTCACTTTGCTCGGACAAACCGGACACAATCTTTGTGCACGCGTTCACAAAGACATAGCCTGCTTCCGACGGGGCGGTCTTGGGACAAGTGACCGCCTGCAGCCCCGCTCATCCCGCAGGAGCATCGTGGCAACTGGCCGAACTCACCGACCGGCGACCCGCAGCCGAGGTATTCCCGAGGCCACTGTCGCCCGGCTTCCGCTGTACCTGCGCGCTCTCACCGCGCTTTCCGAGCGATCGGTGCCCACGGTGTCCTCCGAGGAGCTCGCGGCCGCCGCCGGAGTCAACTCCGCGAAGCTGCGCAAGGACTTCTCGTACCTCGGCTCCTACGGGACGCGCGGCGTCGGCTACGACGTCGAGTACCTCGTCTACCAGATCTCCCGCGAGCTCGGGCTGACCCAGGACTGGCCCGTCGTCATCGTCGGCATCGGCAACCTCGGCGCCGCCCTGGCCAACTACGGCGGCTTCGCGTCCCGCGGCTTCCGGGTCGCGGCGCTCATCGACGCCGACCCGGCGATGGCCGGCAAGCCGGTCGCCGGCATGCCCGTGCGGCACACCGATGAGCTGGAGAAGATCATCGAGGAGAACGGCGTCTCGATCGGCGTCATCGCGACGCCGGCCGGGGCCGCCCAGCAGGTCAGCGAGCGGCTGATCGCCGCCGGTGTCACCTCCATCCTGAACTTCGCCCCGACCGTGCTGTCCGTGCCCGAGGGCGTGGACGTGCGCAAGGTCGACCTGTCGATCGAGCTCCAGATCCTCGCCTTCCACGAGCAGCGCAAGGCCGGTGAGGAAGCCGCCGCGGCCGCTACCGCCGGTGGCTTCGACGACGAGGGCTCCGACTCCGGCGCGGGTGCGGCTCCGGCCGCCGCCGTGGTGCCGCCCGCCGGGCGGGCCACCGCCGTCGCACGCAAGGGCAACCCCGAGGGTGACGTCCCGGCGGTGATGCCGGCATGAGTCTGCTCGTCGTAGGGCTGAGCCACCGCAGCGCGCCGGTGAGCGTGCTGGAGCGGGCCTCGCTGTCCGCCGACGCCAAGGCCAAGCTGCTGCACGACACGCTGGCCGCGGAGCCGGCGGCGGAGGCGGCGGTGCTCGCCACCTGCAACCGGATCGAGCTGTACGCCGACGTGGACAAGTTCCACGCCGGTGTCGCCGAGCTGTCGACGCTGCTCGCGCAGCACAGCGGTGTCGCGCTGGAGGAGCTCACCCCGTACCTGTACGTCCACTACGAGGACAGGGCGGTGCACCACCTCTTCTCGGTGGCGTGCGGGCTGGACTCGATGGTGGTCGGCGAGGGGCAGATCCTCGGGCAGATCAAGGACGCGCTGGCGCTGGGGCAGGAGCTCCACACGGCGGGCCGGCTGATCAACGACCTCTTCCAGCAGGCGCTGCGGGTCGGCAAGCGGGCGCACTCCGAGACCGGGATCGACCGGGCGGGGCAGTCGCTGGTGACGTTCGGGCTGGAGCAGCTGGCCGGGGCGGCCGTGCCGGTGGGGGAGTGGGCCGCGGGGAAGCGGGCGCTGGTGATCGGCGCCGGGTCGATGTCCTCGCTGGCCGCGGCGACGCTCGCGCGGGTGGGTGTGGCCGAGGTCGTGGTCGCGAACCGGACCGCCGAGCGGGCGGAGCGGTTGGCCGGGATTCTGGTTGCCTCAGGCACGGGTGTGCGGGCTTCTGCCGTGCCGATGGCTTCTGTCGCGGATGAGCTGACACGAGTCGACGTGGTCGTCTCGTGCACCGGGGCCACCGGGCTGGTGCTGACCACCGACGACGTGCGCGCCGCCGTGTCCCGGGGCTCCGCCGATGTGCTCGCGCACGCGGGGCTGAAGGATCGGGGCTCCGCCCCGGACCCCGCGCCTCAAACGCCGGCGGGGCTGGATTTGGCTCAGGCCGGACTGGATGTGCGGGCGGCCGGGCTGGATCTGGCGCAGGCCGGGCTGGATCCGGATGTTGTGGCGCGGCTGGCCGCTGCTGCTCGGGACGGAGGCCGGCTGGCCGATGCCGGGGCCGCTCGGACGCTTACCGCCGAGCCCGACGGGTGTCCCGTGGGGCCGGAGGGGCGGGTCGCGCTGACCGGGGTGGACGCCAACTCCCTTGAGCTGCACGGGACATGGGCCGACCAGGGCGAGGCCGCGGCGCAGCGGCAGCCTCGCAAGACGGTGCGGAGCCAGGACGGTTCGCCCGTACGGCTCGCGCTGCTGGACCTGGCCATGCCCCGGGACATCGACGCCGCCGTGCACCGGATCCCGGGCGTGCGGCTCGTCGACATCGAGTCGCTCGCCGAGGCGTCCGCGGACGCGCCGATGGCCGCCGACGTCGACGCCGTGCGCGGCATCGTCGCCGACGAGGTGGCCGCCTTCGGGGCCGCCCAGCGGGCCGCGCACATCACGCCCACCGTGGTCGCCCTGCGCGCCATGGCCGCCGAGGTCGTCGCCATGGAAGTGGCGCGGCTGGACGGACGGGTCCCCGACCTCGACGAGCGGCAGCGGTCCGAGGTCACTCAGACCGTGCGGCGCGTCGTCGACAAGCTCCTCCACGCGCCGACCGTGCGCGTCAAGCAGCTCGCGAGCGAGCCCGGCGGCGCCGGGTACGCGGAAGCGCTGCGCGAACTCTTCGATCTCGACCCGCAGACGGTGGCTTCCGTCAGCCGGGCCGACGAGGCTGACAAGAACCACGACTCAGGACGGGCATCATGAATCCACGTCTCGACCAGCCACTGCGGCTCGGCACGCGGCGCAGCAAGCTGGCCATGTCCCAGTCCGGGCATGTCGCCGAGGCGGTACGGGCGGTCACCGGCCGGCCCGTCGAGCTCGTGGAGATCACGACCTACGGTGACGTCTCCCGCGAGAACCTCGCGCAGATCGGCGGCACCGGGGTCTTCGTGACCGCGCTGCGCGACGCCTTGGTGCGCGGTGAGGTCGACTTCGCCGTGCACTCGCTGAAGGACCTGCCGACCACGCAGCCGGACGAGCTCGTGATCGCGGCCATGCCGCAGCGCGAGGACGCCCGGGACGCGCTCGTCGCGCGCGACGGCCTGACCTTCGAGCAGCTGCCCGACGGTGCCCGGATCGGTACCGGTTCGCCGCGCCGCATGGCCCAGCTGCACGCCTACGCCAAAACCCTCGGCAAGGTCATCGAGACCGTCGCCATCCGCGGCAACGTCGACACCCGGATCGGCTTCGTGCGGGCCGGCGAGCTCGACGCCGTCGTCCTGGCCGCCGCCGGTCTGAACCGGATCGGCCGCGCCGACGAAGCCACCGAACTGCTCTCCGTCGACAACGTGCTGCCCGCTCCGGGCCAGGGCGCCCTCGCCGTGGAGTGCCTCGCGTCCAACGCGGACCTGATCGCCGCGCTCGGTGAACTCGACGACCCGTACACCCGGGCCGCCGTGACCGCCGAGCGTGCCCTGCTCGCCGCCCTGGAGGCCGGCTGCAGCGCCCCCGTCGGGGCGCTCGCCGACCTGCTGGCCGATGGGCAGACTGTCAATGAAATGCGCCTGCGCGGCGTCGTCGGCACGCTCGACGGCTCGACGCTGGTGCAGCTGTCCACCACCGGTCCCGTACCCCAGTCGTACGACGAGGCCATGGCTCTCGGCCGTGAACTCGCCGACGAGATGCTGGCGAAGGGTGCGGCCGGTCTGATGGGGGAGCGGTCGCTTTGAACCCCAAAAGTCCCACCACTCCCGCTTTCGCGGCCTTCGCGGCGCACGGGCACGTCACCTTCCTCGGTGCCGGCCCCGGTGACCCGGGTCTGCTGACGCTGCGTGCCGTCGAGGCGCTCGCCGCGGCGGACGTGCTGATCGCCGAGCCCGAAGTGCTCGACGTCGTACGGGCCCATGCGCGCGCGGGCGTGGACACGCCACAGCTGACGATTGCTGACGAAGTGTCAGCAGCCGCCGGTGTTCCGGTGATCCGGGACGCCGCCAATCTTGTCATGGAAGCGGCACGTTCCGGCAGGCGGGTCGTGCGTGCCGTCACAGGCGACCCCGGGCTCGACGGGAGCGCGGCCGAGGAGATGCTCGTCTGCGCCGCCGAGGGCATCCCCTTCGAGGTGGTTCCGGGCATCCCGACCGCCGTCGGCGTGCCGGCGTACGCGGGTGTCCCGCTGCGCGGCAAGCGGGGCGACGACAACGGCGTGCGGTTCGTGGACGCCAAGAGCGCCTCCGCGCGCTGCTGGACCGAGGTCGGCGCCAGCGACGGCATCCTCGTCGTCTCCGCGACGCTGGAGACGGTCTCTGCGGCCGCCGCCGAGCTCGTGAGCGCCGGGCGAAAGCCCGACACCCCGCTGACCGTGACCGTGGCCGGCACCACGACCCGCCAGCGCACCTGGAGCGCGACCCTGGGCACCATCGCCCAGGTGTTCAAGCAGGGCAAGGTGCTCCCGTCGCCCGAGGGCGCCCGGCCGGTCATAGCCGTGGTCGGTGAGCACGGCGCCGCCGCGCGGCGCGAGGAGCTGGCCTGGTTCGAGTCGAAGCCGCTGTTCGGCTGGCGGGTCCTCGTACCGCGTACCAAGGAGCAGTCCGCCTCGCTCTCCGACCAGTTGCGTTCTTACGGCGCCGTGCCCCACGAGGTGCCGACCATCGCCGTGGAGCCGCCGCGCACCCCGCAGCAGATGGAGCGGGCCGTCAAGGGGCTCGTCACCGGGCGCTACGAGTGGATCGCCTTCACCTCGGTCAACGCCGTGAAGGCCGTCCGGGAGAAGTTCGAGGAGTACGGGCTCGACGCCCGCGCCTTCGCCGGGATCAAGGTCGCCGCCGTCGGCGAGCAGACCGCCGCGGCGCTGGTGGAGTTCGGCGTGAAGCCGGACCTGGTGCCCAGCGGCGAGCAGTCCGCGGCCGGGCTGCTGGAGGACTGGCCGCCGTACGACCCGGTCTTCGACCCGATCGACCGTGTCTTCCTGCCGCGCGCCGACATCGCGACCGAGACGCTGGTCGCGGGCCTGATCGAGCTCGGGTGGGAGGTCGACGACGTCACCGCCTACCGGACCGTGCGCGCGTCGCCGCCGCCGGCGGACACGCGCGAGGCGATCAAGGGCGGCGGTTTCGACGCCGTGCTCTTCACGTCCTCCTCGACCGTGCGCAACCTCGTCGGCATCGCCGGCAAGCCGCACAACGTCACCGTCATCGCGTGCATCGGGCCGGCGACGGCCAAGACCGCGGAGGAGCACGGGCTGCGCGTGGACGTGCTCTCGCCGGAGCCGTCGGTGTCGAAGCTGGCGGAGGCCCTGGCCGAGTACGGTGCCGCGCGCCGCGACGCGGCCAAGGAGGCCGGCGAGTCGGTGTTCCGCCCGAGCGAGCGGCGGCCGGGGGCACGCAGGCGCCGTACCACCTAGCGGTGGGCCGAGCGGGACGGGCCGGGCCGCTGCGGCGCTCCCCCCGGGCCCCGCTCTCGGACAGGAACGCCGGAGGGGCTGACTTTTCAGCCCCTCCGGCGTTCTAGGCTGGGTGCGACTGTTCTCGAGGCTCGAAGAGGCGACTGTAGATGAGCGCGTACGGATCCTTCCCCGGCTCGCGGCCCCGGCGGCTGCGCACCACCCCGGCGATGCGGCGGATGGTCGCGGAGTACCGGCTGCACCCCTCGGACCTGATCCTTCCGGCGTTCGTACGGGAGGGCATCAGCGAGCCGCTGGCGATCTCGGCCATGCCGGGCGTGGTCCAGCACACCCGTGACACGCTGCGCAAGGCCGCCGTGGAAGCGGTCGAGGCGGGCGTCTCCGGGATCATGCTGTTCGGTGTCCCGGCCGACGAGAACAAGGACGCGCTGGGCACGGCGGGCACCGAGCCGGACGGGATCCTCCAGCTGGCGATCCGCGACGTGAAGTCCGAGGTCGGCGACGACCTCGTGATCATGTCCGACCTGTGTCTGGACGAGTACACCGACCACGGCCACTGCGGGGTCCTGGACGAGCACGGGCGCGTCGACAACGACGCGACCCTGGAGCGGTACGCCGAGATGGCGCAGGTCCAGGCCGACGCGGGCGTCCACGTGGTCGGCCCCAGCGGGATGATGGACGGCCAGGTCGGCGTGGTCCGCGACGCGCTGGACGAGACCGGGCACGAGGACGTCTCGATCCTCGCCTACACCGCGAAGTACTCCTCCGCCTTCTACGGCCCCTTCCGCGAGGCCGTCGGCTCCTCGCTCCAGGGCGACCGCAAGACGTACCAGCAGGACCCGGCGAACGCCCGGGAGTCCCTGCGGGAGCTGGCCCTCGACCTGGAGGAGGGCGCCGACATGGTGATGGTCAAGCCGGCCGGCCCCTACCTCGACATCCTCCACCGGGTCGCGCAGGCCGTGGACGTGCCGGTGGCCGCGTACCAGATCAGCGGTGAGTACGCGATGATCGAGGCGGCCGCGGAGAAGGGCTGGATCGAGCGCGACCGGGCCATCCTGGAGACCCTGCTCGGCATCAAGCGGGCGGGCGCCGACACGATCCTCACGTACTGGGCGACCGAGGTCGCGGGCTGGCTGCGCACGCAGCGCTGACCGCCGCGGGGTACGGCAAACACGTACGGGGGAGTACGCCGGCTCGCTTACGCTGACGCCATGGTGAAGCAGCAGCGTGGCGAGGCCACCGTCGAGCAGCTCCTGACCGCCGCGCTGCGGGTGTACGCCGAGTCGGGCCAGCAGGGATTCACCGTCAACGCCGTCACGGCGGCCAGCGGGGTGAGCCTGGGCAGCCTGTACCACCACTTCGGGAGTTTCGACGGGCTCGCCGCCGCGCTCTACATCCGGTGCATGGGCCGGCTCTTCGACGGGATGATGGCCGCGCTGGAGCGCTCGCGGACGGCCCGGACCGGCGTACTGGCCCTGGTGCAGGCCTACTTGGACTTCACTCGGGAGAACCAGGACGCCGCGCTGTTCCTGCACGCCTCCGCGTACTCCGGCTACCTGGCCGTGCACGAGGCCGAGATCCGGGCGGTCAAGGAGGAGAAGCTCACGCCGATGGCGGTGTGGATGTGGACCCGGATGGAGAAGGGCGAGATCCGGCCGCTTCCGGGACCGGTGGTGGAGGTGCTGGTGATCGGGCCGCCGTGCGAGGCCGCGCGGCGGTGGCTGTCCAACACCTACGATCTCGACCTGGACGAGGTCGCGAAGGTCCTGCCGGACGCCGTCTGGAGATCCCTGAGACCGGAGTGATTTCCGGCCGAGACGGCCCTGTTCTAAAATTACATTCTAGAAAAGCCTCCCCATTCGAGTCCGCGCGAGCCACACTTGGCAGCGCTGAATGCGCCGTGCACGTCCACGGGGCCGCAGCCCTTCCGGGTCCCGCAGGGGAGGATCCGGGGAGGCTGCCGGTGGGGTTTGCGGGAGCGGGGGTACGGGCGCACCCTGGAGGCAGGGTGACCCCCTGGAGGTGATGCACCATGTCCACGCTCGTCGGGTGGCATGCGGAGATCGAATTCACCGAGGAAGGCCACCGCACCAGTGCGGCGGCCATGGTCAGACTCGGGGACGGCTCCGAGATCAGGGCGCACGGCTACGCCATGCGTCATCCGTCCGACCCGGAGCAGCTACGGGTCGGGGAAGAGATCGCCGGCGCGCGAGCGCTGATGGATCTCGCGTCCCAGATGTTGCAGAAGGCCCACACCGAGATCGACGCGGCAACGGGCCGCCACTCCTATCCGCTGACCCAGTGAGCGAGCCCCGCCCACGCGGCGGGGCTCAGGTCGAGCACCGGCCCGTGCGGGACCTTCGAGTCCCGCACGAGGACGCTGCCGCTGTGGGAGGACCGGGCTACCTCGAGACAGGCGTCGCCTTCATCGGTGCTGTAGCTGGACTTGAACCACTGCGGTGCGCTGCTCATAGGTCTCCTAGCACACGGCCCAAAAAGGCTGCGGTCTCTTCGGCGTTGAGTGCCTGAGTGCGCAGCATCGCATAGCGGAGTGTCAGGATGCTGATGTCGTCGGGGTTGGTGACGCGTTGGCTGCTGCGCTGGCATTCGACGTAGGCGCGGTGCTCGTGCTCCGGTGACTCCAGCATGACGAATGAACCGGAGAGGCCGGGGTGGGAGGTCTGCCCCAAGGGCAGTACCTGGAGTGTGACATGCGGCAACTCCATGCAACTCAGCAGATGGCGCACCTGCTCGGCGTAGACCGCGTTCCCGCCGATCCGGTCGCGGAGTGCCGCTTCCGAGACCACGAAGGAAAGGCTTGGCGGCCGCGTGCGGTGCAGAACCTCGACCCGAGCCAGTCGGCGGGACGTCAGGGTATCGATCTCCTCCTGGGTGAATGCTGGGACGCGACCGCGGAACAAGGCCCGCATGTAGTTCTCGGTCTGCAATAGCCCCGGCAGCACGACAACCTCGTACCAGGAGAACGCAACGGCGCATTTCTCCAGGTCCATGTACTCGTCGGACCACGTGGGAGTGGGATCCGTGTCGGGCATCCCGTGAGCGGCAACAGACAACAGGCCCGGCAGGCCGAGGTGGAGATCCATCAGCTCGGCTACGTTCGGCATCAAGGCGCGTCGGCCCTGTTCGATGGAGGCGATCGTCTCCTCGTCGAGGTTGACCAGCTCGCCGAGCTGCCTTTGGGTCAGGTTCTTGGCGATCCGGGCGGCGGCCACCTGGCGGCCCACCATTTTCATGGTGGTCGCGTTCGGCCTTGGTCGCTTCTTCGGTGGCATGACTGCGAACTCCCCACCCGTGCGCGTGAAATACCCCAGGCGGACCCGTACTCAGTGGTGAGTACGGGTCGGCGCTGAGGACCACGGTAGTCACTCCGCGCCACGATGGGCCGGTGAATCTCCATACTCAACCGGCACTTCTGCGGGATCAGTTCTACCTGCGGTCACGCCAAACCGTGAGCTCAGCGCGACAGTTCACACGTGACACCTTGCACGCGTGGGGGGTGGTGGCCCGGCGGGACGACATGTTGCTCTGCGTGAGCGAGCTGGCCACCAATGCCCTGTTGCACGGGGTCCCGCCGGGGCGGGGGTACCTGCTGCGGCTGCTGACCTTCGACGCCACCGTGCGGATCGAGGTCCACGACAGCGGCCCCGGCGCCCCGCGGGTCGGCGGCCGGCCGGGCGGTGAGTCCACCACCGGCCGGGGGCTCATGCTCGTGGCGGCCCTCGCCGACGAGTGGGGCGTGCTCGCACGCCACCCGGGCAAGGTCGTCTGGTGCGAGTTCCGCTAGGCGGGGGCCTCCCGATTTTGCTACTTTCGACCGTTCGGAAGTTCGGTCGGGGGGGCCAATGTCGCGTCCGTTGCGGTGGGTTGTGGTCATCGGGGGCACGGCCGTCGTGTTCCTGCTCTGTTTCAGGCTGGGCGTGTGGGACCCCTTCGGCTGGCTGCCGGAGAAGGACTCGGACAAGGTGGCCGCCGCCGCCGGGTTCGGTGGGGCCATGGCGGCCGCGTTCGGGCTGGCCGGTGCCTGGTGGGCCGGGTCGGCGCCCGTCGAGCCGCCGCCGCGGGGCACCGTACGGCAGTACGCCGAGGCGTCCGGCACCTCCGAGGTCACCCAGTCGGGCGGTGGCGCCGCCGACGTCGAGCAGCGGGCCCGCGCCGAGGACGCCGCCCGGGTGCGGCAGTCCGGCACCCCGGACACCCCGTAGTGGCGTTCCGCACGCCGAAGCCCGGGCCGGGCCAGTGGGCCCACGCCGAGCAGAACGGGCAGATCACCCAGGTCGCCGGGGACTACGTCCGGTACGAGCCCGGCGCCGGCCCGCTGCCCCCGGCGCCGCTCGGGCTGCCGGACGCGCCCGAGGTGCTGTTCGGGCGGGACGCGGCGGCCCGGGAACTGCTCGGGGCGCTCGACGACGGCTCCGGGAGCTCGGCCCCGGTGGTCGTCGTGGCGGGGCTCGCGGGCGTCGGCAAGACCGCGCTGGCGGCCACGATCGCCCACCGGGCCGTGGCGGCGGGCTGGTTCGGCGACCGGGTGTTCTCCCTCCCGCTGCGCGGCTACGCCTCCGACGGCGGCCTCACCGGCCCCGGGGCGGTGCAGGAGCTGCTGCGGCTGTTCGGCGTACGGGACGCAGACATGCCGCCGTCCCCGGAGGGCCGCCTCGCGCTGTACCGGGCGCGGCTGGCGGCGTACGCGCGGGCCGGGGAGCGGGTGCTGGTCGTCGCGGACGACGCCGGGTCGGTCGCGCAGGTACGGGACCTCGTGCCGGCCTGGGGCGGGCACCGGCTACTGGTGACCTCGCGGCACCGGCTCGTCGCCCCGGGCTTCCCGGCGCGGCTGGTCGGCCTCGACGAGCTGGCGGCCGGGCCCGCGGCGCGGCTCCTCGCGGGGGCGCTGCGCAGCACCTGGCCGGGCGATCCGCGCCCGGAGCGGGAGGCGGCCGCGCTGGCGGGCATCGCCGACCACTGCGGGCGGCTGCCGCTGGCCCTGACCGTGGCGGGCGCCCTGCTGGCGGGGGACCCGGGGCTGGCGGCCGCGGAACTGGCGGGGCAACTGGAGCAGGCCCGGACCCGGTTGGAGACGCTGACCTTCGACGACGGCGACGTACCGCTGGGAGTACGGGCCGCGTTCGACCTCTCGTACCGGCGGCTGCCCGAGGACCAGGCCCGCATCTTCCGGCTGCTGACGGTGAACCCCGGGCCGGACTGCCCCACGGTCTACGCGGCGCTGCTCACCGGCGAGGCCGAGGGCCTGCGGCGCAAGCTGGCGGCGCTCGTCCGGGCCAGCCTGCTGACCGAGCAGCCGCTCGGGTCGGGGCGCTGGCGGATGCACGACCTGGTGCGGCTGTACGCGGTGGAGCGGGGCGAGGAGTGCGTCCAGCGGGACGGGCGGGAGGCGGTGATCGACGCCTTCCTGGCGAGGTTGGTCTCCGATACCCGCAGGTCGCAACAGGCCCTCGGTGTGGACGGCCCGCAGGCGACGGGACCGGATCTTCCCTCCCTGGAAGAGGCACTGCACCTGCTCGACACGGAACGGGCCACGCTGATTGCCGCCGTCGGCTTCGCCGTCGAGCGCGGCCGGTCGGCCGCTGCCGTCGAGCTGGCCAAACTCCTGGCTCCGTACCTCCAGCTCTACTGGCACGCGCAGGACGGCATCGTTGTGGCGCGCCAGATGCTCGCCGTGGCCCGGCAGGGCGGGAGCCGGGAGCGCGTGGGTGCGGCGCTGTACAACCTCGGCCTCGTTCTCGTCGAGGCGTACCAGGTGGAGGAGGCGGCGGCGCGGTTGACCGAAGCCCTCGGCGTGTTCCGCGAGAACGCCCTTGGAATGGGTGCGGCCAAAGCGCTGAACCTGCTCGGCAGTGTGTACCGGATGGCGCACTCGTTCGAGGAGGCGAGAGGGGCATTCGAGGAAGCGCTGGAGCTCTTCCGTGAGCTGAGGATCCCCCACGGGGAAGCCACGGCACTGGTCGGTTTCGCGGACGTCCTGGAGCAGCTGGGGAGGACGGACGAGGCCATCGACGCGTACCGCAAGTCCGTCGCCCTCATGCAGGCGATCGGGGACGAGCACCGCGAGGCATCGGGCCTGGACCATCTGGGGTCTGCGCTCTGGCGTGCCGGACACCGCGAGGAGTCCGTGGCCGTATGGGAGCGGGCCCTGACCTCGCTCCGGAAAATGGGCAACCGGACCAGGGAGGCCTGGGTACTCAACGGGATCGCCGGCTCGCTGCTGGAGGACGGGCAGCCGGACGAGGCGCTGGTCCGGGTGGAGCGGGCCCACGCCCTGTTCACGCAGGCAGGTGACCGGCACGGGGAGGGGGCGGCTCTGGTCATCCTCGGCCGGCTCCGCCTGTCGGCGGGCCGCGCAACCGAGGCGCTGGAAGCGCACGAGCGGGCCTGCGGCCTCCTCGCGGGTACGGGGGACCGTGCCAACGAGGCGGTGGCGCTGCGGGCGCTGGCGCGCACGTTTGCCGCGCTGGACCGCCCGGCCGAAGCCGCGGAGGCTTTCGACCGGGCGGCAGAGCTCTTCGCCGCAGTGGGCGATTCGACCGCGGCCATGCGCGCACGGCAGAAGGCGGGTCGGATCAGGCGGGCTGCTCCGGGGCCGAGGCCTTGATGACGGAGAAGCCGGCGCCTTGGGTGTCGGCGAGGACGGCCATCCGGCCGGCCGCCATGTCGAAGGCGGGGGCGAGGACGCTGCCTCCGGCGCGGACGGCGGCGGCCTGGACGTCGTCGACGCTGTCGACGTGGAAGTACGGCATCCAGTGCGGGGGAACCCCGGGCGGCAGCTTGGAGAGGTCCATCATCCCGCCGACCGCGCGACCGGCGACCTTGAACTCGACGTACCCCCCGGCGTCGGGCATCTTCGACGCGGCCGTGGTGACCGGCAGCACGGAGGAGTAGAACGCCGCCGCGGCCGGGATGTCGCCCGTGGTCAGCTCGTTCCAGATGAGGGCGCCGTGCTCGTTGACGATGCCCGCGCCGTCGAAGGTGCCGGCCTGCCACAGGCCCACCGCGGCGCCGGTGGGGTCGGTGATCACGGCCATTCTGCCGAGGTCCATGACGTCCATCGCGGGCATCATGACCGCGCCCCCGGCGTCGGTGACCGCCTTGAGGGTGGAGTCGAGGGAGTCGGTGGCCAGGTACGTGGTCCACACGGTCGGGGGCATCGGGTCGGGGGTGGTGCCGTCCGGGTTCATCGCCTTCATGATCCCGGCGACCGGCTTGCCCTTGAGGGTGCAGACCGAGTACCCGCCCTGTTCGGCAGGGCCGATCTCGCCCTGCCAGCCGAACAGGTCACCGTAGAAGTCGAGGGCCGCCTGCTGGTCGGGGACCATCAGGTCGATCCAGCACGGAGTGCCGGGCTTGTAGGGGCCGTTCATGTCGGGCACGGGGCCTCCGATGGTGCGTGGGGGAAGGACGGGCCGTCCCCTACCCGGGCCGTACGGGCCGAATCGGGCCGTAAGGGTGACGTTAGACGCGCGTCACACCCGCCGTTAGGGCCCTGCGGCAGCGTTCCCACCGAGAAGCGGACCACCAGACAGGGAGACGGTCATGGACGCAACGGTGAAGCGGTACGGGCAACGGCAACGGACCGCGCGCGGCGGGCGGATGACGCGCTGCCTGGTCACGGCGGGGGCCGCCGTGGTCCTGGCCGCGGTGGCGGCCGGCCCCGCGACAGCCGTGGCCCGGCCGGACGCGGCGGCAGCGGGGGCGCAGGTGGTGGCGGAGCAGCAGCGGACCGGTCCGGGGATCCTGGCGGCACGCAGCACCCACGTGAGGCTGGTCAACCTGACGGACCGGCACTGGACGTTCGGCGAGGCCTCGTTGAGCCACGGGATCTGGAGCTCGGGCCTGCCCGAGGTGATCGCCCCGTACTCCGCGGGTGACTGGCAGTCGGAGTCGAACGGGGTCATGACCGGCACCGAGGGGCGCGCGACGTACTCGACGGCCAACGGTCCCGTGGAGGTCCGCTGGAACAACCCGTTCGTCGGCAGCAACACCTACAGCTGCCGGGTGCCGTCCGGCTACTCGTGCCAGCGGTTCGAAGGCTCCGGCGACAACGCCTCGGTGACCTTCGAGGTGCGCGCGGGCTGACGCCCGCTCCTCGCGGGCCGGCTCCGGTGAGGGCGCGGCCCGACGAGGGCCTCCTCACCGCAGGCCCAGGGCGCGCAGGGCCTTGCCGCGGGTGTCCAGGAGCAGCTCCCGGCGCTCGTCCGACGGTTCGTCGGAGGCGAGCTCCAGGCCCCGACGGCAGTGGGCCAGCGCCTCGTCCGGGCGCCCGGTCGTGAGGCAGTGGGCGGCCAGGTGGTAGAGGGCCAGGACCTCGGTGTGGGGGTGATCGAGGTCCTGGGCCATGCGCGCGGCCCGTTCACGCAGGTCCCCTGCGCCCGGCAGGTCGCCCGCGCGCTCCAGGGCGATGGCCCAGTTGACCAGGGCGATGACCTGGCCGGGCGGGTCCGCGGCCCGTGCGGCCAGCTCCGGCGCCCGGCTCAGGTGCTCCAGTGCCGCGGTGTGCTGCCCGTTCTCGGTGAGGACCCAGCCGAGCAGCGAGCCCAGCCGCGACTGCGCGTCCGGGTCGCCGAGTGCGGTGACGGCGGCGAGGGCGCGCTGGAGGACCGGCTCCCAGCCGTCGTGCACCTGGCGCACGATGAGCGGCCACAGCTGTACGGCGATGCGCCAGACCAGCTCCGGATGCCCCGCCTCGGCCGCGGCGGCGACCGCCGCGGTGAGGTTGGCCCGCTCGGTGCCCAGCCAGGCCATCGCCCCGGCGCGGTCGGCGAAGACGGGCGGCGGACCGGGCGGGAGCACCCCGGCGGGCAGGGCGCAGCAGGGCTGGCTGCCGGGTTCGGCCGCCGCCGTGGCCGCCCGGGCGGCGGACAGGTAGTGCACCAGCAGCCGTCGCAGCCCGCCGGGGTCGGCGCGGTCGGCGAAGGAACGGGCGTACAGGCGGGTCAGGTCGTGCATCAGGTACCGGTCGCTGGTCCGCTCCTCGACGAGGTGGGCGGCGGCCAGGTCCTCCAGGGCCCCGCGGGCCGCCAGCGGCGGCAGGCCGCTGAGGGCGGCCGCGGCGCCGGCGTCGAGCTCGGACCCCACGTGCAGGGCGAGCTGGCGGAAGAGCAGCGCGGCGTCCGGCGGCAGCTGCTGCACGCTCATCCGCAGCGTCGCCTCGACCCCGAGGTCCTCGCCGCTCAGCAGGGACAGCCGCTGGTGTTCGTCGAGCAGACCGTCGGCCATGGCGCGCAGGGCGAGCCGGGGCCGTGCGGCGAGCCGGGCGGCAGCCAGCCGCAGGGCCAGCGGAAGGCCGTCGCACAGGACGGACAGTTCCTGCGCGGCGGCGGGCTCCGCCTCCACCCGGCCGTCTCCGATGACGGTGCGCAGGACCCGTACCCCGTCGGCGGGTGCCAGGCGCCCGAGCGGCAGCAGCCGCGCGCAATCGGTGGCCACGAGCCCTTCCAGGCGGTTGCGGCTGGTGACCAGCACCGTGCAGCCGGGCGTGCCGGGCAGCAGGGGACGGACCTGGACCGAGTCGCGCGCGTTGTCGAGCAGGACGAGGGCGCGGCGGCCGGCGAGCGTCGAGCGGTACAGACTCTCCGCGGCGCGCGCCTCCGCCGGCAGGAGCTCCTCGGGGATCCCGAAGGCCTGCAGGAAGTCGTGCAGGACACCGGTCGTCTGGGGGCCGGTGCCGTCCGGCTCCCCGGCGCGCAGGTCGGCGTAGAGGATGCCGTCGGGGAAGTCGGCGGCGTGCGCGTACGCCCAGTGGACGGCGAGCGAGGTCTTGCCGACCCCGGCCGGGCCGGTGACCACGCTGAGCGGCGCCCTGTCCGACCGTGCGGCGGCGGTGAGCCGCGCCAGGTCTTCCGTGCGGCTGACGAAGCCGGCCGGCGCGCGCGGTAAGAGGAAGGGCGGCGCGGGCGGCGCGGGCAGCCCCGCGGCCTGCCGCTCGGCCGGCTGTGCGGCCCGTTGTGCCGGGGCCGGCGGCGGTGCCGCCGGGGTGTGCGCGGCGGCAGGCGGCTGCGGGGGCCGGCCGCGCAGCAGCGCCAGGTACGCCTCGGACAGCGCGGCGCCCGGGTCCACGCCGAGCTCCCGGGCGAGCCGGCGCTGTGTGCGGCGGTAGAGCGCGACGGCGTCGGCCTGGCGGTCCGCGTGGTGCAGCGCGCGCACGACGGCCGCGATCAGGGACTCCCGCAGCGGGTGCCGTTCGGCGGCGGGCCGCAGCAGCGCCAGCGCCTCCGCTCCCCGGCCGCATGCGTGCAGCGCGGCGGCGAACTGCTCCAGCGCGCCCAGGTGTTCCTCCACCAGCCGGTCGGCCGCGGCCGTCATCAGCGGGGTGTCGCCCACCCCGCCGAGCACCGGGCCGCGCCACAGTCCGAGGGCCTCCCGCAGCAGCTCCGCGGGCCGCTCCCCCGGGGGCGGGGCCGTGGACCGGCGCACCAGCTCGCGGAAGCGCCACAGGTCCGCCGAGCCGGGAGCTGCGCGCAGCTCGTACCCGCTGTCCGTGGTGACGACGTCGGTGTCCCGCTCGGCGCGCAACAGGCCCCGCAGCGCGGACACATGGCCGTACACGACGGTCCGGGCGTGCGTCGGCGGCCGGTCGTCCCACAGTGCCTCGGTGATCCGCTCGGCGCCCACGGGCGCGCCGTCCGCGAGTACGAGCAGCGCCAGCAGGGCTCTGCGTTTGGGCGGCCCGAGCGGTATCTCGGCCTGCCCCGAGAAGGCCGACACCGGCCCGAGCAAACGGAAATTCATCACGCGTCCCACCCGCCCCACGTCGTTCCTTGCCGCACCTTACGAGCCCATAGGGCCCTACTCGCGGGCGAAGAGGGATAAAGGCGCGAAATGGTCCACCAAGTACGCCAACACAGCCGGAACCCGCGTTAGATCGCCGTTAGGCCGCGTCGGCAGGCTCATCGCTGCGAAGCCGGAACGACGAACAGGAGACACGCATGTCGACCAACTCGCGATTCCATACAGGTGCGCGGCGCGCCGTCGTGGCGGCCATGGCCGCCGCCATGGTGCTCGCCCCGGCCGTCACGGCCGCGGCGGCGACCGGGGGCCCCACCTCGCAACAGTCCTCGGTGGGAGTGCAGTCGGCGCGCAGCACCCAGGTCAAGGTCGTCAACGAGACCACGACGACGATGTACCGCAACTTCACGTCGCTCGCGCACGGGGTGTGGGACGACGCGACGCCGCCGGAGACGATCGAAGGCCTCAAGTCGGCCACTTGGGGCTCGCACTCCTCGGGGATGATGACGGGTACGGAAGGGACCGCGACGTACGCCCTCGGCAACGACGGCGAGGCCACCATCTACTGGAACAACCCGTACGCGGGCAGCAACGGTTACGGCTGCACGGTGCCCCGCGGCTACACCTGTTCGCGCACCGGCGGCGGCGGCAACAACGCGTCGGCGACGTTCACCATCGGCCGCGACGGGCAGTTCTCGGTGAACGCGGCCCGCAGCACGACGGTCAAACTGCAAAACCGCACCCCCAACACGATGGACCGCACCTCGTCGGGCCTGGTCCACGGCACGTGGACCGACAACATGGTCCCGCCGGACCGCGTGTACCCGATGGGTGACGGCACCTGGCAGTCGGAGTCGAACGGATTCATGACCGGGACGGAAGGCGCGGCCGTCTACAGCATGCTCGACGTCGGCAACGTCAGCATCGGCTGGAACAACCCGTTCTCGGGCAGCAACAGCTACTACTGCCACGTCCCGAACGGCTTCGTCTGCAAGCAGGGCGGTGGTGGCGGCGACAACGCCTCCGTCACCTTCACCGTGATGAAGGGCTGACCATGAACCGACGCATCGCAACGGTGGCGTGCGCCGCCGCACTGACCTTCCTCGCCGCGGGCACGGCCTCGGCCGCCCCGCCGCAGCCGGGCCAGACGTACGTCATGGCGCCCCGGGACACGCCCGACCAGTGGCTCGGCGACAACGACTGGATGGGCAGCGTCGTGTGCCAGGCCAGCCGGCTCTGGTACGGCAGCCGACACGACAACGCCGTGTGGCAGGTGACCGGACACGGCGACGGTTCCATATCGCTCGTGAACATGGACGCGGAACAGAACCGCATGAGCCTGGCGTCGGCGGGCGGCGGGATCCGCATCGACGAGGGCAACGGCGAGCAGTTCAACTGGGACGTGATCGCCGGTCCCGGCGGGACGGTCGCACTGCAGAACAGGCAGACGAGGCGGTTCCTGTCCGTCGCGGCCGGGACGGTCGTCGGAGCCGTCCAGGCCTACTACTGGTACATGACCAACGCACGCCCCTGAAACGCCGCCGGCCCCGCCTCCCGACAAGGGAGGCGGGGCCGGCAGCCGTGCGTCAGAGCTTCTCGGGGGTGCGGATGCCGAGGAGGGACATGCCCTTGTTGAGGGTGCGGGCGGTCAGGTCGCACAGGAACAGGCGGTTCTCGCCGACGACGAGCTCCGGCTGCGGCTTGATGACCGGGCACTCGGTGTAGAACGTCGTGAACAGCGAGGCCAGCTGGTAGAGGTACGCGGCCACCTTGTGCGGGGCGTGGTCCGCGGCCGCCTCCTCGATCAGCGCGCCGAACCCGTCCAGGTGCAGGCCGAGCGCCCGCTCGGCCGGAGCCAGCTCCAGCTCCGGGTGGGCCACCGGGGAACGGTCGCCCGCGTTGCGCAGGATGGACCGGATCCGGGCGTACGCGTACTGGAGGTACACGGACGTGTCACCGGTGAGCGAGACCATCTGGTCCAGGTCGAACTTGTAGTCGCGCGCGGCGGAGGTGGAGAGGTCCGCGTACTTGACCGCGCCGATGCCGACCTGGAGGCCGTTCTCGACGATCTCCTGCTCGGTGAGCAGGCCGCGCTCCTTGTCTTTCTCCCGGACCACGGTGGTCGCCCGCTCCACCGCCTCGTCCAGCAGGTCCACCAGCCGTACGGTCTCGCCCTCACGGGTCTTGAACGGCTTGCCGTCCTTGCCCAGGACCGTGCCGAAGGCCAACTGGACGGCCTTGACCTCGTCGTTCAGCCAGCCGGCGCGGCGGGCCGTCTCGAAGACCATCTTGAAGTGCAGGGACTGGCGGGCGTCCACGACGTAGATCAGCGACGAGGCCTTCAGGTTGCCGACGCGGTCCCGGATCGCCGAGAGGTCGGTCGCGGCGTAGCCGAAGCCGCCGTCCGACTTCTGCACGATCAGCGGGGTCGGGTTGCCGTCCGGGCCCTTGACGTCGTCGAAGAACACGCACAGCGCGCCGTTGGAGCGGACGGCGACGCCCGAGTCCTCCAGCAGCTTGCAGGTCTCGACCAGCATGTCGTTGTAGCCGGACTCGCCGACCACGTCCTGGTCCTGGATGTCCATGTCCAGCTTGTTGAAGACGGAGTAGAAGTAGATCTTCGACTCGTCCACGAACCGCTGCCACAGCGCGAGCGTCTCGGGCTCACCGGCCTGGAGGTCCACCACCCGGGCCCGGGCGCGCGTCTTGAACTCCTCGTCGGAGTCGAAGAGTGCGCGCGAGGCCTTGTAGAGGCGGTTCAGGTTGGACATGGCCTCCTCCCCGGAGACCTCCGCGTCCGACTTGTGGTCCAGCTCGTGCGGGTGCTCCAGCAGGTACTGGATGAGCATGCCGAACTGGGTGCCCCAGTCGCCGATGTGGTGGCGCCGGACCACCGTCTCGCCCGTGAACTCCAGGATCTCGACCATCGCGGCGCCGATCACGGCGGACCGCAGGTGCCCGACGTGCATCTCCTTGGCCACGTTCGGCTGCGCGTAGTCGATCACCGTGGTGCCCGGCCGCGCGGCGAGCGGGACGCCGAGGCGGTCGTCGCCGGCACGCGCCGCCAGGGTCTCGGTGATCGCGCGGTCGGTGATGGTGATGTTGAGGAAGCCGGGGCCCGAGACCTCGATCTCCTGGATCAGGTCGCCGGTCGGGATGCCTTCGACCACGGTCGCCGCCAGCTCGCGCGGGTTGGCCTTGGCCTTCTTCGCGAGCGCCAGGATGCCGTTGGCCTGGAAGTCGGCCCGGTCGCTTCGTCGCAGCAGCGGGTCGGCGCCGCCGGCCTCCGGCATCGCCGCCGCGAGGGCGTCCGCGACGCGCTGATTGACGGAAGAAGCGAGGGAAGGGACCGAGGCCATGAGCTGCCGTTCCTGTGAGGTCGTGCCTGAGCGTGCACTTGGTTGTTCCGACAAGAGCCGAGTATCCCACGCGGGTGCCTTCGGTTTCACGGGAGAAAACAACCCCGGAGCCCCCTGTTCCGTCTGGGAGAATGGCAGCAGCCAGCATTCGAGATAGAAGGACGTGTCGTGGCTCAGAGCGCCCAGAGCAGCACCGAGACCGACTGGGTCTCCCGTTTCGCGGACGAGGTCATCGCCGAGGCGGAGCGCCGAGCCCCGGGCAAAACCGTCGTCGTCGCGTCCGGCCTCTCCCCCTCCGGCCCGATCCACCTGGGCAACCTCCGCGAGGTCATGACCCCGCACCTGGTCGCGGACGAGATCCGCCGCCGGGGCATCGAGGTCCGCCACCTCATCTCCTGGGACGACTACGACCGGTACCGGAAGGTCCCGGCCGGCGTCCCCGGCATCGACGAGTCGTGGGCCCAGCACATCGGCAAGCCGCTGACCTCCGTGCCCGCCCCGGCCGGTTCCGCCTACCCGAACTGGGCCGAGCACTTCAAGGCCGTCTTCGTCGAGGCCCTGGCCGAGATGGGTGTCGAGTACGACCCCATCAGCCAGACCGAGCAGTACACGAGCGGCGCCTACCGCGAGCAGGTCCTGCACGCGATGAAGCACCGCGGCGACATCGACGCCGTCCTCGACCAGTACCGCACCAAGCAGAAGCCGGGCGGCAAGAAGCCCCAGCAGAAGCAGGTGGACGAGGCCGAGCTGGAGGCCGCAGAGGGCTCCGGCGCGGCCGCCGAGGACGACGGCAGCAGCACCGAGGGCGGGTACTTCCCGTACAAGCCGTACTGCGGCGAGTGCGGCAAGGACTTCACCAAGGTCACCTCCTACAACGACGAGACGACCGAGCTGACCTACGTCTGTACCGAGGACGAGTTCACCGAGACGGTCAAGCTCAGCGAGTTCAACCGCGGCAAGCTGGTCTGGAAGGTCGACTGGCCGATGCGCTGGGCCCTCGAGGGCGTGATCTTCGAGCCGTCCGGCGTCGACCACTCCTCGCCCGGCTCGTCCTTCCAGGTCGGCGGGCAGATCGTGCACATCTTCGGCGGCGAGCAGCCGATCGGACCGATGTACGCGTTCGTCGGCATCAGCGGCATGGCGAAGATGTCCTCCAGCAAGGGCGGGGTCCCGACCCCGGCCGACGCGCTGAAGATCATGGAGCCGCAGCTGCTGCGCTGGCTGTACGCCCGCCGCCGCCCCAACCAGTCCTTCAAGATCGCCTTCGACCAGGAGATCCAGCGGCTCTACGACGAGTGGGACAAGCTGGAGGCCAAGGTCGCCGACGGCTCCGTGCTGCCCGCCGACGCCGCCGCGCACGCCCGCGCCGTCCGCGTCGCCTCGCACGAGCTGCCGCGCACCCCGCGCCCCATGCCGTACCGCACGCTCGCCTCGGTGGCCGACATCACCGCCGGACACGACGAGCAGACCCTGCGCATCCTGAGCGACCTGGAGCCGGAGAAGCCGCTCACCTCCCTCGACGAGGTACGCCCGCGCCTGGACCGCGCCGAGAACTGGATCACCACCCAGGTCCCGGCCGACCAGCGGACCCTCGTACGCGAGGACGCCGACGTCGAGCTGCTGTCGTCGCTGGACGACGAGGGCCGCGAGTCGCTGCGCATGCTCGTGGACGGCCTCGACTCGCACTGGTCGCTCGACGGGCTGACCACGCTCGTCTACGGCGTGCCGAAGGTGATGGCCGGCCTGGAGCCCGACGCCAAGCCGACGCCGGAACTCAAGGTCGCCCAGCGCACCTTCTTCGCGCTGCTCTACCGGCTGCTCGTGACCCGCGAGACCGGACCGCGCCTGCCCACGCTGCTGCTCGCGGTCGGGGCGGACCGGGTGCGCAAGCTGCTGGCCGCGTAAGGCTCGTGGTCCTGCGGAAGGCCCGCACCCCCCCGGGGGGGTGCGGGCC
>NZ_JBHWVJ010000081.1:0-32495 GCF_042736725.1 Streptomyces sp. NPDC060028
CGCCGGTGCGGCCGCGGGTGCGAGAGGAGCGGTTGTTCGTACGTGTGGGGTTCATGCGGAACCTTCCTTGATACGGCACGTATCAAGGAATTCCCGCAGCGTAGGAACGGCGCAGGGAATTGCGAGAACGGGCCGAATTTGAATGCGAAAGCGGATCTGGCGGACAGGAAATCTGTACGGGCTCAGACGCTGAAACAGGGTGGCGTCATGTGGACGCGACAACCAAAGAAATGAAATCGGGTGCAGCCTGAGAGGGCCAGTCGAGCGGGTCTCTCAATGCTCAATACCGCGGGTGACCGCACCGCGGGAAATGCATGCAGCTGGGGCCCGCACCCCGAGGGATGCGGGCCCCAGCTACAGAAAGTGCGTCAGCGTCAGGCGGGAACGATGTTCTCGGCCGTCGGGCCCTTCTGGCCCTGCGCGATGTCGAAGGTGACCTTCTGGCCCTCGTTCAGCTCGCGGAAGCCCTGGGCGGCGATGTTCGAGTAGTGGGCGAACACGTCAGCGCCGCCACCGTCCTGCTCGATGAAGCCGAAACCCTTTTCCGCGTTGAACCACTTAACGGTACCAGCAGCCATGTCATATCTCCTTTGGGGCAATACAGCAGCGTCCGAACTGTACGGACGCCGTGTCGCCGCGATGATGCCCCGCCCGGAAAATGACCGGTAAATAAAAAGCGCTTCCGTGCGGAACGAAGTCCGGCTGGAGGCGCTTGAAGTTCTTGGGTACCAAAACTGCAACCGAGATCGACAGTAGCACGCCGCAGCGGCTTGAGTGCGTTGAATATTTCCGTCCGCTGTGTTGCGGTAGAAACTCTCCCCGCTGGATCCATTAAATTCTTAGGCCGCGGTGACAGATATTGTTTCACCCCGGATACACAGCCCTCCCGTGCCCAACTGCTTGCCAGGGCAGCCCCCGACGGCTGGGGCGCCTGGGGTCGGCGAGGGGTGTCGCGCCCTCGCCAACTGGGTACCGCGGGCGGGGTGGTTGATCGTCCGCGTTTCAGGGTGCGAAAGGGCGAACCCGAGCGACCCCGCGGCGCAGGTCACGCGCATTGCTGCTCGCGGAGAAGGAGCCCGACGGGCTGCTGTTCGTGGGGGAGAAGGGAGCACCGTTCCGGCGCACCACCTTCGGCCGGAAGTGGGCCAAGGCCCGCGCGAGGGTCGGCCTGCCGAAGGACTTCGAAGCCGAGGCGGCGACACGCGCGGGAAGCCTGACGAACACGCCGAGTAGCTGAGAGCCTCGCACCGGCAGGGTGCGAGGCCCTCGCGCTGGCGAAGTCCCGGCACAAGAAGCCCGAGAGCGTACGACGCAACTTCCATCCCTCGGTGGAGGCGATCGTCGAGGCCACCGGTCTGCGCGCGCCGGCTGACAGCAGGCGGTGGGCCGGGGTGGCCTCATTGCACACTCTGCGTGTCCATGTGCTCACATTCTGCGATCATGGTGCCGGATGGTCGCGATCTCGCAATGAGCGTGACGGACCGGCCATTCGGTGTACCCGTGAACTGTGCAAGGAGTCGACTGATCATGTCCGCACCTGTCGTTGACGTCTGGGGCCCCGTTGCCCCCGGAACCCGCTCCTCGTTTCCCACCGCTCCGGAGCCGCATGACGAATGGGCCCTCGGCGGCGGAACGGCCTGGGTCTACTACAGCCCGCTGAACCGCCGGCAGCTCGTCAAGCCCGTCATCCTCTCCGACGGCTTCTCCAGCGGGTCGAGCAACCTTGACCAGCTCTGGCACGGCCTGGAGGAGAACGGCGACTACCGCTTCATCTCCGAGCTCCACGCGGCCGGCCGGGACGTGATCATCCTCGGCTACACCGACCGGACGGCCTCGATCACGGACAACGCGGACGCCGCCATCGAGTGCATCCGCCGGGCCGGCGCCGAGCGGGTGGGCAACGCGAAGCTCGCCGTGGGCGGATTCAGCATGGGCGGGCTGGTCACCCGCTACGCCCTGGCGAAGATGGAGCAGGACCCCGAGCTTGCCGACCACGAGACGGACCTCTACTTCTCCTACGACACCCCCCACCACGGCGCGTGGTTCCCCATCGCGATCCAGGCGTTCACGCACTTTGCGACGGACAACTGGGGAGAGGCCCCGGGCATCGGCCCCGTCCTGCGCCAGTTCTCCGGGCTGCTCAACAGCCCCGCCGCGAAGCAGATGGCGCGGTGGCACATCGAGAAGGCCGACGCCACCCCGGAGCAGGCATCGGAGCGGACCGCGTTCCTCAGGGCGCTCGACGAGGTCGGGGAATGGCCGCGGAACCTGCGCAAGGTCGGTGTCGCCAACGGCGTGGACACCGGTACCGGCAACGGCATCAAGGCCGGCGCGACCGCGGTGAAGTGCGACGGCGACACGCTGCACGACACGTGGCTCAAGACCCAGGCACAGGGCGACCAGGAAGTCGCCCGCCTGCAGAAGACCGGCGGCGAGCCGGTATCGGTCCGCACCAGCGGGCTGCCCGACATCGACGGTGCCCCCGGAGGCCTGTTCACCGTGCCGTCCCCCGCGGGCGACACCGGCAGCTTCGGCCTGGCAGGCCTGCTCATGGGCCTCCTCGGGAACAACGTCAACCCGGACGTCATCACCACGTCCTGTTTCATCCCCAGCATCAGCGCCGTCGGCGCCGGTGACATCGACGACCGGAAGGCGCTCTACCGGCCGATCACCCCGGAGGCCAGCGCACTCGACGCCTTCGTGTGCGCCAGCCGCAACGAAGGACACACCACCATGACCGAAGAACTCGGCGCATGGATCGTGAACGAGATCGTCGCCGCCGGGTGACCACCGGGGTGGGCGGCCCGCACCAGCGGACCCGCCCACCCCGAACTCCCCGCCGACCAGGCCGTCTGAGCTGATCCGCACTGCCCTCACTCCCCGTCGGCGGCATCCTTGTCCCGCAGAGGGCGCAGCCCGCCGGGCAGGTCGGGAAGCTGGAACGAGTACCGGCCGAGCATTTGACGTGGTGCCGGATGAACGGGGAGAGGCGGGCGGCATCCTCGTCACGGACGTCGAAGCCGTCCGCGCGGAGCTGGGTGACCGCGGCGCTCGGGCAAGCGCGTACCGGCCCTCCTAGATTGGCCTGCACCTTGATCTGCCGGCGGTAGCTGGGCTCGTCGGCCAGGCGCAGCATGTGCAACGTCTTGGCGATCCGCCCGAGAGACCACTGCCGTAGGCCGCCGGCTGCGCATTCTGATCACGTCCGACCAGGCCGCCGACCCATCGCCGAGGTCACCCCCCAGGCCGCCACCGACCTCGCCGACGGCACCCCCGTCTGGGCCAGTCCCAGCCAACGAGATCACCCTCGTCGAACTCTGACCTATGCCGAGGCCGAGGGGCCATCCTGCTGATCCCTCGGCCCTGTCGATCAACTGCCTCTTTGTGGGCGCGAATTCACACCAGACAGCGGCGCACGTGGCGCTGGTCATACAAAAGGCCCAGGTCGCTGACCTGGGCCTTCTTGCAAGAGCGGATGACGGGAATCGAACCCGCGCTATAAGCTTGGGAATCACCCGGCACTTGGGTGCCAGCAGGGCCTCTGACCTGGGGAGACATCTCGGGGCGCCCCTGTTTTGGCTACCTCGTCACGCTCGTTGTTGACCGCGCTTTACCGCCTCTACTGGCACGTTGTGGCACGCGGTGCTGCGGCGTGCGGCCAGGGCTGGACGGTGGGCCCGCCAGGTCTGCGGGTAGCAGTGGGCGGCGGAGTCCTGCAACGGGGTCGCACCGATTTGCTGTCCGCCGCCGTGAACCAGCCCCCTCCGGGTCCGTCCCGGTGCTTGACCCGGCCCTGGGGCGTTCACCTCATGTGGATGGACCAGACGTGCTGAGCAGCTCCTCGATGGCGGTGCGAATGTTCTCGTCTTGGACGAACCCTGGCCAGCCACCGTTGGAGCGCAACCGCTGGTCACGGGCGGGCACGTCGCGCAGGAGGTATGCGGCGGGTTGGGCCGCCTGCCCGATCCGGGCCAGGTACCGCACCGCGGGGAGCGTGACGGGCAGGTAGGTCCCCTCGGCCAGATCTCGTACGACCGCGGCCAGAACGGGGACGGTCTCGGCCGTGTCGCCGGTGGCAGCCCACAGGGCATGCGCGGCCTCGACGCGGGTCCAGGGGTCGGCATCGGCGGTCATCGCTCTGAGCAGGTCCGCATGGGGTGCGGCATGCGCTCCGAGACTGGCGAGCCTGCGCAGATCTGGATGTCGGAAGCTTCGCTCGGCGACGCTGCGGCCGAGCAGTTCCAGGGCTGGTCCGGGTTCGCCGCAGACCTTCCAGTACGCCCAAGCCGCACGCTCCCGATGCGATCCGTCGCCGCGTGATCGGAACAGGAGCATGTCCCGCGCCCCGCTCCCCGCCGTTCCGATTCCTGCCAGAGCCGTTGCAGCCGAGGCCCAGGTCCGGTCGTCCTCCAGTAGCACGAGCAGTCAGGGAACCGCCGCCTCGGCCACGGATCCCCAGTCGGCCAGCACCTCGCAGAACCGGTTGAGGACAAGGCTGTCCGTGGCCGTGTCGAGCCGGTCGCAGATCGCCGGAAGGAGCAGCTCGGCATGGTCCGAGAGGCCGCTCAGCGCCTCAGGCAGCGAGGGCAGGCAGGAATGGTGCCAGTCGGTCGCGGGGTAGTGGGCGGAAATCGATGCGAGCCGGATCGTGTGCCGACGATGACTTCGACCAGGCCGGGCAGGCAGCGCGGATCGTTCATCCGGGCCAGCCCCCACAGGGCGGCCTCGCCGACGGTCTCCCGTCTCCGCGTGGTGCGGGCTCCGGTGTCGGACAGCAGCGTGGCGAGAACGTCGGCGTGGGCGGCGGCCGTCGGGCCGAGGCAGGCCAGCAGCTCGGCCGCCCGGAAGCGGGCTTCGGGGGCTGGATCGTCCAGCCGTGCGACGAGACGTGGAACGAGCTCAGCGGCTGGTGGCATCTGCGTCAACACCGTCCTACCCGGCGCCATTGAGGTGGAAGCCGAAACCGCCATCCCCGCCCACCACCGGGCCCGCCCGGAAGACCAGATCAACCGCCAGTGCGTCCCGCGCCGCGGACGCCCCGAAGACGTGGCAGCCCTGGTGGCGTTCCTCGTCGGCCCGTCGGCGTCGTTCATCACTGGGCAATCCGTCCACGTCGACGGTGGCTGGCTGCTGCACTGAGACCGTCAACAAGCAAGGAGACAGACCGACATGATCGAACGAGTCCGAGCCGTCCTCATCACCGCGGACGACACGATGCTGGTCATCCGCCGCACCAAGCCCGGAATCCCCGTGTACTGGGTGCTGCCCGGCGGCGGGGTCGAGGAGAGCGATGAGTCCCGGGAGGCAGCCCTCCACCGGGAGATCCATGAGGAGATCGCGGGGAAGGCCGACATCGTCCGACTCCTTCACACGATGGAGTCCGACGACGAGCGTCAGCTCTTCTACCTCGCCCGTATCGCGACGTGGTCCTTCGAGGACCGCACCGGCCCCGAGTTCAGGGCCGAGGGACGCGGCGAGTACGCGCTGGAGGAGATTCCGCTGACCGTGGAGGGGCTCGACGGCATCGACCTCAAGCCCGAGGAGATCGCCCACGTCCTGCGGGGCGCCATCAGCGCCGGCACTCTCGTCGACGAGGCCGCGGTGTAGCCCTACGGCTACGCGAGCATGCCGCCGGGGCCAGCACTGAAATGTGTTGGCCCCGGCTGGTGTTGCCTGCCAGTTCCCGCAGGGGAGGGGGAAAGCCGCCGCCCGGGGCGGCTAAGAACTGCGGCGGCACGTCGAGTGGTACGCGGAGAAGGGGCCCGAGGGTCTCGTCTTCGTGGGGGAGAAGGGTGCGCCGTTCCGGCGTACGACGTTCGGTCGGAAGTGGGCGAAGGCGCGGGTGAAGGTCGGCATGTCGAGGACGTTCAGGTTCTACGACCTTCGTCACACCAGGCACACCCTCTCGACCCAGTCCGGGGCGACGCTGAAGGACACGATGGTGCGGGCCGGCCAGTCCTCGGAGAAGGCCGCCATGATCTACCAGCACTCCAACCGCGCCCGGCAGCAGGAAGTTGCAGCGGGGATCGATGCGCGGGTGCGTGCCATGAGGGCCAAGTCATCTGGCACGGATCTGGCACGGGAGGGGTAGAGAGGTCTAGGCAACACAAAAGGCCCAGGTCGTTGACCTGGGCCTTCTTGCAAGAGCGGATGACGGGAATCGAACCCGCGCTATAAGCTTGGGAAGCTCATGTTCTACCATTAAACTACATCCGCACAGCGGTCCAGTTGTCTGGAGCCGTATCTTTGCACACTCTACCCCATGATCGACCTTCGGTGAATTTGCCCGGGGGTCGTTGTTGTTTGTCGGGTGCACGGAGGCTCGTGGGGGCGGGAGTTGGGGGCGTACCTTGTGGGGGCGGAGTGGTGGCTGGAGTGGGTCCCGATCATCCCCTAATGTGGCGATTAGTCGCAGTACGGCTCGTTGGGGAAAGGGACTCGATGGAGCACACCGTCGTCCGTTGTGCCGAAGGGCACGTTTTCAGTACCGCCTCCTTCCCGCTGCAGCACCTCGGTGCCGGCCGGATCGGGCCGGGGCGGCTGCTGCGGTGTCCGCGGTGCGCGCGGCTCAGGCACGCCGTGCCCGTGGGAGCAGCGGTCAAGCGTTAGCGCCGGGGGGCGCGCGGGGGCTCGCCTCGATTGGGGCGGCCCGCGCGCTCTGCGTATCCTCGGGACGTGCTTCTCTCTGACAAAGACATCCGGGCCGAGATCGACAGCGGACGGGTTCGCATCGACCCCTTCGACGAGTCGATGGTGCAGCCCTCCAGCATCGATGTACGTCTCGACCGGTTCTTCCGGGTGTTCGAGAATCACCGCTACGCGCACATCGACCCCGCGATCGAGCAGGCCGATCTGACCCGGCTGGTCGAGCCCGACGGGGACGAGGCCTTCATCCTGCATCCGGGTGAGTTCGTGCTCGCCTCGACGTACGAGGTCATCTCGCTGCCCGACGACATCGCCTCCAGGCTGGAGGGGAAGTCCAGCCTGGGCCGCCTCGGCCTGGTGACGCATTCGACCGCCGGTTTCATCGACCCCGGGTTCTCGGGCCACGTGACCCTCGAGCTGTCGAACCTCGCCACGCTGCCGATCAAGCTCTGGCCGGGCATGAAGATCGGGCAGCTGTGCATGTTCCAGCTCAGCTCGCCCGCGGAGTTCCCGTACGGCAGTGACCGGTACGGGTCCAGGTACCAGGGCCAGCGCGGGCCGACCGCCTCGCGGTCCTTCCAGAACTTCCACCGCACCCAGGTGAGGCACGAGGCATGAGTGACGGAGTACGCGAGAACCTCGACTACGAGGGATTCGGGCGCGCCGTGCGCGAGCTGGCGCAGACCATCGCCGACGACGGCTACGAGCCCGACATCATCCTCAGCATCGCCCGCGGCGGGGTGTTCGTCGCCGGTGGACTGGCGTACGCGCTCGACTGCAAGAACATCCACCTCGTGAACGTCGAGTTCTACACGGGGGTCGGTACGACCCTCGAAATGCCGGTCATGCTGGCGCCCGTGCCCGAGGCGATCGACTTCACCGCCAAGAAGGTGCTGATCGCGGACGACGTCGCCGACACCGGCAAGACGCTCAAGCTGGTGCACGACTTCTGCCTCGGCCACGTCGCCGAGGTCCGCTCCGCGGTCATCTACGAGAAGTCGCACTCGCTCGTGCAGTGCGAGTACGTGTGGAAGAAGACCGACGAGTGGATCAACTTCCCCTGGTCGGTCGAGCCGCCCGTCGTGAAGCGCGAGGGTCAGGTTCTCGACGCCTGACCTCGGACGGATGTGAAAGGCCCGCCACGCAGATCCTCGCGTGGCGGGCCTTTCGGGTCACAGCGCGTACTAGATCGTGCCGAGCTTGATGATCGACAGCAGGGCGACCAGCTGGATGGCCGACGCGCCCAGCGCCTTCGGCCACGGCAGGTCGTGCGACTTGCTGACCAGCGACGTGAAGAGCGCGCCCGCCACCAGCCAGGTGGCCCAGCCCAGCACCTGTACGAACATGTTGTCGCCGCCGAGGAACACCGCGAACAGCAGCCGCGGCGCGTCCGTGAGGGTCATGACCAGCATCGACAGGCCCACCGTCGGCTGCCACGCCCCGTCGCCGCCCAGCTGGCGGGCCAGCGTGTGCGTGACCGCGCCCAGGACCAGCCCGCAGATCACGAAGGCCGCGCCCGCCGACAGCACGATCGGCACGGCCTTGGCCAGGGTCGCGTTGATGACGTCCTTGCGGGCGTCGTCGAGGCCGAAGACCGCGAGCAGGCCGTAGAGGAAGGTCACGAGCAGGGCCGGGCCCCAGACGGCGTAGTCGCGCATCTGCAGGAAGGTCGGCCCGGGGCGCATCACGATGCCCCGCAGGAGTTCCTTCCACGGCAGCCGCGGACCCGTCGGGCCGGCCGCGGCCGCGCCCGCCTGGTACGTCGCGCCCTGGCTGTAGGGGTCCTCGCCGAAGACGAAGGCCTGGGTGTGCCCCGGGTTGTCGTTCGCGTACGAGCCCGGGTGCCCGGCTTGGTGCCCGCCCTGGTGCCCGCCGTCGTATCCGCCGTCGTATCCGCCCTGGTGCCCGTACGGGTCGAAGTACTCGGGCTCGCCCGGGCCGCCGCCCTGCTGCGGCCACCGCTGCTGCGGGGCCGCCGGCGAACCGGCGGGCGGGTACGGCTGCCTGCCGTACGGCGGTTGCTGCCGACCGTACGGCTGCTGCTGCGGGGGTTGTTGCGGGGCGCGGTTGTTGTCCCGGCCGCGTCCGATCCTGAATCCAGCCACGTGATCGAAAGTACCTGCTCCGGCGGGGCCCGGTGGCCGGGCGGCCGGAAGACGTACCCTTTGCGGCTGACCTGTGACATCCCCTAGGGGGTACCCGCGGGTCGGTCGGTGTACGCGAAACGGCCGGCCCCTTCGGCAGGGACCGGCCGTTTCGCGTTCTACGGGCTACGGGCTACGGGCTACTTGGCCTCGGCCTCGTCGGCGGCGGCGGCTTCCGCCACCGCTTCCGCGCCCGCCTCGTCGGCCGACACCGCGCCCACCGGCTCCGGCGTCTTCACCGAGTCCAGCAGCAGCTGCGCCACGTCCACGACCTGCACGGACTCCTTGGCCTGGCCGTCGTTCTTCTTGCCGTTCACCGAGTCGGTCAGCATCACCAGGCAGAACGGGCACGCCGTCGACACGATGTCCGGGTTCAGGGACAGGGCCTCGTCGACACGCTCGTTGTTGATGCGCTTGCCGATCCGCTCCTCCATCCACATCCGCGCGCCACCGGCGCCGCAGCAGAAGCCCCGCTCCTTGTGGCGGTGCATCTCCTGCTGCCGCAGCCCCGGCACGGCCGACATGATCTCGCGCGGCGGCGTGTAGACCTTGTTGTGCCGGCCCAGGTAGCACGGGTCGTGGTACGTGATCAGGCCGTCGACCGGGGTGACCGGCGTGAGGCGGCCCTCGTCGATCAGGTGCTGGAGCAGCTGCGTGTGGTGGATGACCTCGTACTCGCCGCCGAGCTGCGGGTACTCGTTCGCGATGGTGTTGAAGCAGTGCGGGCAGGTCGAGACGATCCGCTTCGCCGACTTCGGCTTCTTCGTCGACTCGTCCTCGTCGTCCTCACCGAAGGCCATGTTCAGCATGGCCACGTTGTCCTGGGCGAGCTGCTGGAACAGCGGCTCGTTGCCCAGGCGGCGCGGGGAGTCGCCGGTGCACTTCTCGTCGCCGCCCATGATCGCGAACTTGACGCCCGCGATGTTGAGCAGCTCGGCGAAGGCCTTCGTGGTCTTCTTGGCCCGGTCCTCCAGGGCGCCCGCGCAGCCGACCCAGTACAGGTAGTCGAACTCGGAGAGGTCCTCCGCGTCCTTGCCGATGATCGGGACCTCGAAGTCGACCTCCTTGGTCCACTCCACCCGCTGCTTCTTGGCGAGGCCCCAGGGGTTGCCCTTCTTCTCCAGGTTCTTGAGCATCGTGCCCGCCTCCGACGGGAACGCGCTCTCGATCATCACCTGGTAGCGGCGCATGTCGACGATGTGGTCGATGTGCTCGATGTCGACCGGGCACTGCTCCACGCACGCACCGCAGGTGGTGCAGGACCACAGCACGTCCGGGTCGATGACGCCGTTCTCCTCGGCGGTCCCGATCAGCGGGCGCTCGGCCTCGGCGAGGGCGGACGCCGGGACGTCCTTCAACTGCTCGGCCGTGGCCTTCTCGTTGCCCTCCATGTCCTTGCCGCCGCCCGCCAGGAGGTACGGGGCCTTGGCGTGCGCGTGGTCGCGCAGCGACATGATCAGGAGCTTCGGGGACAGCGGCTTGCCCGTGTTCCAGGCCGGGCACTGCGACTGGCAGCGGCCGCACTCGGTGCACGTGGAGAAGTCGAGGATGCCCTTCCACGAGAACTGCTCGACCTGCGAGACGCCGAAGACGTCGTCCTCGCCCGGGTCCTCGAAGTCGATCACCTTGCCGCCGCTGGTCATGGGCTGCAGGGCGCCGAGCGCGGTCGAGCCGTCGGCCTTGCGCTTGAACCAGATGTTCGGGAAGGCGAGGAAGCGGTGCCAGGCCACACCCATGTTGGTGTTGAGGCCGACCACGATCATCCAGATCAGCGAGACGCTGATCTTGACCATCGCGGTGAAGTAGATGGCGTTCTGCAGCGCGCTGAGCGAGAGCCCCTTGAAGGCCAGCACCAGCGGGTACGAGACGAGGTATGCCGGCTCGTAGCTGTCGACGTGGTGGATCGCGCCCTCGAGGCCGCGCAGCGTCAGGATCGCGAGGCCGATGGTGATGATCACGGACTCGACGAAGTAGGCCTGCCCGGACTTCGAGCCGGCGAAGCGCGACTTGCGACCGGCCCGCGAGGGCAGGCTGAGCATCCGGATCCCGATGAGGATGACGATGCCCACGACGGTCATGAGACCGATGAGCTCGGTGTAGAGCTCGAAGGGCAGCCAGTCGCCGACGAGCGGCAGCAGCCAGTCGGCCTTGAAGAGCTGCCCGTACGCCTGGATCAGGGTGGGCGGCAGCGTCAGGAAGCCGATGGCGACGAACCAGTGCGCGAAGCCGATGATGCCCCACTGGTTCATCCGGCTGTGGCCGAGGAACTCCCTGATCAGGGTGAGGGTACGGGCCTTCGGGCGGTCCGTGCGGCTGCCCGCGGGGACGGGCTGGCCGAGCTTGACGAACCGGTAGATCTTCGCCACGGCTCGGGCGAGCAGCGCGACGCCGGGCACGGTCAGGACCAGCGACACGATGATCGCGGCGAGTTGCATGGAAGGGCTCCTCGGGCGGCACTTACTAAGCGGTAACTTATCCAGTCAAGGCTTGAGGTTACCCAGTCCCGACGCCGCAATGTAGCCGAGCGCGCGGTGATCTGCGTCGCTCAGGCTCGCCTCTGTCGCCAGGCGGCCCGCGGGGTCTGCGCGAGGATCGCCAGATCCATCCCCAGCCAGTGGTTCTCCACATAGTGCCGGTCCAGCAGGTCCATTTCCTCCCACGGGAGGTCCGAGCGCGCGCTCACCTGCCACAGTCCGGTCATCCCGGGCCGTACGAGGAGCCGCTCGGGCCGGTCCGACGCGTTGTTTGCGGGGCGCGGCCCGACCAGTGACATCTCGCCCCGGGCCACGTTGAGCAGCTGCGGCAGTGCGTCCAGGCCGCACCGCTCCAGGGCGGCGCCGAGGCGGCCCGCGCCGGCGTCCGTGCGCAGCCGCCAGGTGCGGAACGGGCGGCCCCCGAGGCCGACGGCCGGCTCCCGTACGAAGGCCCGGGCGCCCCGGGTCGCGTACAGCAGTGCGGCGACCGCCGCGAGCGGTGGGCCCAGCAGGGTCAGCAGGGCCACCGCCCCGAGGAGGTCGAGCATCCGCTTGGCCGGCGGTGCGGCGGGTACCCGTACGCGCGGAGCGGTGAGAGTGAGCGGCATGCCAGCACCGTGCCGTACGCCTCCGGCGGTGTTCGGGCGCCGCGCGGCCGCGGTGACCCGTTCGGCGGGCTGCGCCGCCGGCCGCGGGGCGGAGCCCGCGTGCTTGCGCGTAAGCCTGGCCTAAAGGTTGAGCCCCCTCGGCTCAGGTCTGTTGACGGCAGCGCAGCGTTACGGCATCCTTGAGCCTGTTCCACTCAAGTCAGCTGGAGGAATCAAAATGGCACGTGCGGTCGGCATCGACCTGGGCACCACCAACTCCGTCGTCAGCGTTCTGGAAGGCGGCGAGCCCACCGTCATCACCAACGCCGAGGGCGCCAGGACCACGCCGTCCGTCGTCGCCTTCGCCAAGAACGGCGAGGTCCTCGTCGGCGAGGTGGCCAAGCGTCAGGCGGTCACGAACGTGGACCGCACCATCCGCTCCGTCAAGCGCCACATGGGCACTGACTGGAAGATCAACCTGGATGGCAAGGACTTCAACCCGCAGCAGATGAGCGCCTTCATCCTGCAGAAGCTGAAGCGCGACGCCGAGGCGTACCTGGGCGAGAAGGTCACGGACGCGGTCATCACCGTCCCGGCCTACTTCAACGACTCCGAGCGTCAGGCGACGAAGGAGGCCGGCGAGATCGCGGGCCTCAACGTCCTGCGCATCGTCAACGAGCCGACGGCCGCCGCCCTGGCCTACGGCCTCGACAAGGACGACCAGACCATTCTCGTCTTCGACCTCGGCGGCGGCACCTTCGACGTGTCGCTCCTGGAGATCGGTGACGGCGTCGTCGAGGTCAAGGCGACCAACGGTGACAACCACCTCGGTGGCGACGACTGGGACCAGCGCGTCGTCGACTACCTCGTGAAGCAGTTCGCCAACGGCCACGGCGTCGACCTGTCCAAGGACAAGATGGCGCTCCAGCGTCTGCGCGAGGCCGCCGAGAAGGCGAAGATCGAGCTGTCCTCCTCCACGGAGACCTCGATCAACCTGCCCTACATCACGGCTTCCGCCGAGGGCCCGCTGCACCTGGACGAGAAGCTCACCCGCGCCCAGTTCCAGCAGCTGACCGCGGACCTGCTCGACCGCTGCAAGACCCCGTTCCACAACGTCATCAAGGACGCCGGCATCGCGCTGTCCGAGATCGACCACGTGGTCCTGGTCGGCGGCTCCACCCGTATGCCGGCCGTCGCCGAGCTCGTCAAGGAGCTCACGGGCGGTCAGGACGCCAACAAGGGCGTCAACCCGGACGAGGTCGTCGCCATCGGCGCCACCCTCCAGGCCGGTGTGCTCAAGGGTGAGGTCAAGGACGTCCTGCTCCTCGACGTGACCCCGCTGTCCCTCGGCATCGAGACCAAGGGCGGCATCATGACCAAGCTCATCGAGCGCAACACCACGATCCCGACCAAGCGGTCCGAGATCTTCACGACGGCCGAGGACAACCAGCCGTCCGTGCAGATCCAGGTCTACCAGGGCGAGCGCGAGATCGCGGCGTACAACAAGAAGCTCGGCATGTTCGAGCTGACCGGTCTGCCGCCTGCCCCGCGCGGCATCCCGCAGATCGAGGTCTCCTTCGACATCGACGCGAACGGCATCATGCACGTCACGGCCAAGGACCTTGGCACGGGCAAGGAGCAGAAGATGACCGTCACCGGCGGCTCCTCGCTCGGCAAGGACGAGGTCGACCGCATGCGCCAGGAGGCCGAGCAGTACGCGGACGAGGACCTCCGCCGCAAGGAGGCCGCCGAGAGCCGCAACCAGGCCGAGCAGCTCGTCTACCAGACGGAGAAGTTCGTCAAGGACAACGAGGACAAGGTCCCGGCCGAGGTCAAGACCGAGGTCGAGGCTGCCATCGCCGAGCTGAAGGAAAAGCTCAAGGGCGAGGACACCGCCGAGATCCGCACCGCGACCGAGAAGGTCGCCGCGGTCAGCCAGAAGCTCGGCCAGGCCATCTACGCCGACGCCCAGGCCGCTCAGGGTGCCGCGGGCGCCGAGGGTGCCCAGCAGGCCCCGGACGCCGCCGATGACGTCGTCGACGCCGAGATCGTCGACGACGAGAAGCCGAAGGGCGGCGCTGCCTGATGTCGGAGGAGACCCCGGGCTTCGACGAGAAGCCTGAAGTCCCCGTCGACGGCACGCCCGACGAGCCGAAGGCCGCCGACGCCTCCACGGAGGAGGCGGCGGCCCCGGCTGGGGACGCAAGCGCACAGGATGTGGCCGTGCTGGCGCAGCTGGACCAGGCCCGTACCGCGCTCGGTGAGCGCACCGCGGACCTCCAGCGGCTCCAGGCGGAGTACCAGAACTACCGCCGCCGGGTGGAGCGGGACCGGATCGCCGTCAAGGAGATCGCGGTCGCGTCCCTCCTGACGGAACTCCTCCCGACCCTGGACGACATCGGCCGGGCGCGGGAGCATGGCGAGCTGGTCGGCGGCTTCAAGTCGGTGGCCGAATCGCTGGAGACCGCCGCGGCCAAGATGGGCCTGCAGCAGTTCGGCAAGGAGGGCGAGCCCTTCGACCCGACGATCCACGAGGCCCTGATGCACTCGTACGCGCCGGACGTCACCGAGACGACCTGCGTGGCGATTCTGCAGCCGGGCTACCGGATCGGCGAGCGTACGATCCGTCCCGCACGGGTCGCGGTGGCCGAGCCGCAGCCGGGTGCGGCCGCCAAGTCCGAGTCCGCGGACGGAGACGCGCCGTCGGACAAGGACGCGGATGCCCCCGACAAGGGCTGAGGCTGAACCAGTAGGAACACGAGAGGAGGGACGCCGGGGATGAGCACGAAGGACTTCGTGGAGAAGGACTACTACAAGGTCCTCGGTGTCCCGAAGGACGCCACCGAGGCCGAGATCAAGAAGGCGTACCGGAAACTCGCGCGCGAGTTCCACCCGGACGCCAACAAGGGCGACACCTCGGCCGAGGAGCGCTTCAAGGAGATCTCCGAGGCGAACGACATCCTCGGCGACCCGAAGAAGCGCAAGGAGTACGACGAGGCCCGCGCGCTGTTCGGCAACGGGGGCTTCCGCCCCGGTCCGGGCGCGGGCGGCGGCTCGTTCAACTTCGACCTGGGCGACCTCTTCGGCGGGCAGCAGCAGGGCGGCGCGGGCGGCGGCTTCGGCGGCGGCCTGGGCGATGTGTTCGGCGGCCTGTTCAACCGCGGCGGCGGCGCCGGTACGGGGACCCGTACCCAGCCGCGCCGCGGCCAGGACATCGAGTCGGAGGTCACCCTCTCCTTCACGGAGGCGGTGGACGGGGCCACGGTCCCGCTCCGGATGTCCTCGCAGTCCCCCTGCAAGGCCTGTTCGGGCACCGGCGACAAGAACGGCACCCCCCGGGTGTGCCCGACCTGTGTCGGCACCGGGCAGGTCTCGCGCGGCAGCGGCGGCGGCTTCTCGCTGACCGACCCCTGCGCGGACTGCAAGGGCCGCGGTCTGATCGCGGAGACCCCCTGTGACATCTGCAAGGGCAGCGGCCGGGCCCGCAGCTCCCGGACGATGCAGGTCCGGATTCCGGCGGGCGTCTTCGACGGCCAGCGGATCCGGCTGCGCGGCAAGGGCGCTCCGGGCGAGCGCGGCGGACCCGGCGGCGATCTGTACGTCGTGGTCCACGTCGACTCCCACCCGGTGTTCGGCCGCAAGGACGACAACCTCACGGTGACCGTGCCGGTGACGTTCGCGGAGGCGGCCCTGGGAGCCGAGATCAGGGTCCCGACCCTGAACGGCCCCCCGGTGACGCTGAAGCTGCCGCCCGGCACTCCGGGCGGCCGCACGATGCGCGCCCGCGGCAAGGGTGCGGTCCGCAAGGACGGCACCCGCGGGGACCTGCTGGTGACGGTCGAGGTGGCCGTCCCGGCGGAGCTGTCCGACAAGGCGCGCGAGGCGCTGGAGACGTACCGCGACGCGACCGGGTCGGAGGATCCGCGCGCCGCGCTGTTCGAGTCCGCGAAGGGAGCATGACATGGACGGCCGCCGCAGGAATCCCTATCAACTGACCGATGAGACACCGGTCTACGTGATCTCGGTGGCCGCCCAGCTCTCGGGCCTGCATCCGCAGACCCTCCGCCAGTACGACCGTCTCGGCCTGGTCTCCCCGGACCGTACGGCCGGCCGCGGCCGGCGCTACTCGGCCCGTGACATCGAACTGCTCCGCACGGTGCAGGCGCTGTCCCAGGACGAGGGCATCAACCTGGCGGGGATCAAGCGGATCATCGAGCTGGAGAATCAGGTCGCCGCGCTCCAGCAGCGCGTCGCCGAGCTCGCGACGGCGGTCGACGGCGCGGCCGCCGTGCTCCAGCAGCGCGAGGCCCAGGTCCACGCCTCGTACCGCCGCGACCTGGTCCCGTACCAGCCGCCGGTGCCGGGCAACGCGCTGGTGGTGTGGCGGCCCAAGCGCCCGCTGGACTGACCCGTACGAGGCGCAGGAAGGCCCCGATCAGCCGATCGGGGCCTTCTTCGTGCCCTGCCGGACCCGGGAGCGCTCCAGGGCCTCCAGCCGGGCCTGGGGCCCGCTCAGAGCTCCTGATCCTTGAGGATGCCCGACTGGGCGATGAGGAAGCCGAGTTGGGCCCGGCTGCCGCTGCCCAGGGAGGCCGCCAGTTTCGCGATGTGGGCGCGGCAGGTCCGTACGTTCATCCCCAGCCTGCGCGCGATGGCCTCGTCCACGTGTCCCTCGATGAGGAGCTGGGCGATGGAGCGCTGCACGCCGGAGATGCCGCCGGGGGTGTGCTGGTACGTCACTTCCGCCGTCAGGGGCACGGCGCGGTGCCACAGCTGCTCGAACACCTTGATGAGGTAGTCGACGAGGCCCGGGTGGCGCAGCTCCAGGGCCGTGCGCCGGTCGTCGCTCGTGGGGATGAAGGCCACCGTGCGGTCGAAGATCATGAGACGCTCTATGAGCTCTTCGAGGGTGCGGATCTCCACTCTCCCCGCGGAGATCCGGTCCACGTAGGCGAGCGTGCCCTGGCTGTGCCGCACCGTGTGCTGGTAGAGCGTGCGGATGCGCACCCCGCGGTTGACCAGGGGTGCGGCGCGCTCCAGTGCCTCGGTGAGGACGGACGTGGACCGGGCTCCGCCGGGCTGGACGGTCAGCACCTCGGTGCGGCACTCGGCGGTGGCCTGGTCGAGGGCGGCGTGGATCTGGTCGAAGCCCTCCAGCACGGTGATGGCGTGGGTGTTCGCGGGAGTCTGGGCGCTGATGGTCAGAAACGGCTCGAATGCGTCGGTGAGGTCTATGGTGTCTCGGCGGCGGTCCTGAATCTCCCGTTCGAGCGGGTGGAGCCGCTGTGCGAGTGCGACGGACGGTGGAACCGCGCGCAGTTGGTTCGCGTCATCCGGGTCAGGTCGCAGAAGGGCGAATTCGAGCAGGCAGGGGGCGTTCTCGACCTCGCTGCGGGCCACCCGGCCGGTGCTCAGCGCTGCCGTGTAGAGCCGCGTTCCCTCCCCGCACATGGACGTGATGGGGTGGGGATGTGTCGGCTTTGTGTTGTTTATGGGCAAATCTCCACCCCCCAGGGTCCTGAACATGCAAGAACATGATGCATCGTCCCTGTGGCAGTGACGTGCCCGAATGAGCCATCGTCTGACACGCGGGGGAGAAGATTTCCATCAAGTGAGGACGAAGCCGACCATGTACAAGAGAATGCTTCGCTCGGTACTTGCCATTGCGTTCTCCGCCGTTGCGGTCTTTGGGGCAGTCAGTGCCGTGGGCGGGGACGTGGGGGGTAACGACGCGCCCGCCGTGGCGACAGGAGAGCCGGATCTCGGCTGGGACGTGGTGCCCAGTACGTCCACCAACGACCTTGGCTGGGACTGATGACCCCCGACGACCGCGGCTTTCGCCGTGAAATGGCCTCGGCATACCGCTCCGGCTGGCAGTTCATCGACCTGGCCACCGCCATCCCCCACGTCGGCGATTCGTTGATGGTCACCCTGTTCGGCCAGCCGATCGTCGTGGTTCGCGAGGAGGACGAAGACGTCCGTGCCTACCGGTGCCTGCGCCGCCCCCGAGGCGCGCCGCAGCCCGTCCGCTGCGAGGTCAGGTACGGCATGGTCTTCGTCAATCTGGATCAGCGCGACCACCAGCTCTTCGAACCCGACATCACCACCGCCACCCCCCGCAGTGCCTGACGCGATTCCCCCGTCGTTGCAGATCGCTCAGGTGCTACCCCCACACAACGGCGCCATCGTGGACCTGACCACGATGGCGCCGTTGTGATGTCCGCGTCCAGTAGTTGAACCGGACAATATGCGGGGAGAAGTGCCGGTGAGGGGCGCAGGCGCCTACGCCCGCCCCATGGCCCGGTCCAGCGCGATCTCCATGACCACCCGGTCCGGGTTGGGCGAGGGCGTGCGGCCGTACCGCTCCGCGTAGCGGCGTACCGCCTCGGCGACCGCGGCCTCGTCCGTACGGATCGCCGCGCGCCCCTCCAGGGTGGCCCAGCGGCGTCCCTCCATCTGGCACACGGCGACCCGCGCGCCGCCCTGCGGCCCGCCCTGCGCCGCCAGGATGTTGCGGACCTTCTTGCTGTGCTTGTTGCTGATCACCCGCGCGAGCCCGGCCTGCGGGTCGTACGTCACGCCCACCGGCACCACGTGCGGCGTGCCGTCGGGGCGCGGGGTGGTCAGGGTGCAGACGTGCCGCTCCCGCCAGAAGGCGAGGTACTCGGACGTCGGGTTGAGTACGTCATGGGACATGCGCCGAAGGGTACGTCGCCGCCCTTGAGTGGAATAGACTCAACTTTGTGCACGTTGTCCATGTCAGATCCATGGCGGATGCACACGCCTGACGAACCGTACGGAGAGGAGAAGTCGCACGTGGACGCCGAGCTGACCAACAAGAGCAGGGACGCGCTGAACGCGGCCACCAGCAGGGCCGTCAAGGACGGCCACGCGGACCTGACCCCCGCGCACCTGCTCGTGGCCCTGCTCGCCGGCGAGGACAACGAGAACGTCACCGACCTCCTCGCCGCCACCGAGGCCGACCTGGCCGCCGTGCGCAACGGAGCGGAGCGGCTGCTCGCCGCCCTGCCCAGCGTCACCGGCTCCACGGTCGCGCCCCCGCAGCCCACCCGCGACCTGCTCGCCGTACTCGCCGAGGCCGACACGCAGGCCGGCAGGCTCGGCGACGAGTACCTCTCCACCGAACACCTCCTCATCGCCATCGCCGCCAAGGGCGGCGCGGCGGGCGAGGTCCTGACCGAACAGGGCGCGAGCGCGAAGAAGCTGCTGGCCGCCTTCGAGAACGCACGAGGAGGACGGCGGGTGACGACCCCCGATCCCGAGGGCCAGTACAAGGCCCTGGAGAAGTTCGGCACCGACTTCACGGCCGCCGCCCGCGAGGGCAAGCTCGACCCGGTCATCGGCCGCGACCAGGAGATCCGCCGGGTCGTCCAGGTCCTGTCCCGCCGTACGAAGAACAACCCGGTGCTCATCGGCGAGCCCGGCGTCGGCAAGACGGCCGTCGTCGAGGGCCTGGCCCAGCGCATCGTCAAGGGCGACGTCCCGGAGTCCTTGAAGAACAAGCGCCTCGTCTCCCTGGACCTCGGCGCGATGGTCGCCGGCGCCAAGTACCGCGGCGAGTTCGAGGAGCGCCTCAAGACGGTCCTCGCGGAGATCAAGTCGAGCGACGGCCAGATCATCACCTTCATCGACGAGCTCCACACGGTCGTCGGCGCGGGCGCCGGCGGGGACTCCTCCATGGACGCGGGCAACATGCTCAAGCCCATGCTGGCCCGCGGCGAGCTGCGCATGGTCGGCGCGACCACGCTGGACGAGTACCGCGAGCGGATCGAGAAGGACCCGGCGCTGGAGCGCCGCTTCCAGCAGGTGCTGGTCGCCGAGCCGTCCGTCGAGGACACCATCGCCATCCTGCGCGGCCTCAAGGGCCGCTACGAGGCCCACCACAAGGTCGTCATCAACGACAGCGCGCTGGTCGCGGCCGCGACCCTGTCCGACCGCTACATCACCTCCCGCTTCCTCCCCGACAAGGCCATCGACCTCGTCGACGAGGCCGCGTCCCGGCTGCGCATGGAGATCGACTCCTCCCCCCTGGAGATCGACGAGCTCCAGCGGTCCGTGGACCGGCTGCGCATGGAGGAACTGGCGCTGAAGAACGAGTCCGACCCGGCCTCCCTGGAACGCCTGGAGAAGATCCGCAAGGACCTCGCCGACAAGGAGGAGGACCTGCGGGGCCTGACCGCCCGCTGGGAGAAGGAGAAGCAGTCCCTCAACCGCGTCGGTGAGCTCAAGGAGCGCCTGGACGACCTGCGCGGGCAGGCCGAGCGCGCCCAGCGCGACGGAGACTTCGACGCCGCCTCCAAGCTGCTCTACGGGGAGATCCCGGCCCTGGAGCACGAGCTGGCGGAGGCAACCGAGGCCGAGGCCGAGGTCTCCAAGGACACGATGGTCAAGGACGAGGTCGGCCCCGACGACATCGCCGACGTGGTGGGCGCGTGGACCGGCATCCCGGCCGGCCGCCTGCTGGAGGGCGAGACCCAGAAGCTGCTGCGCATGGAGGCCGAGCTGGGCCGGCGCCTGATCGGCCAGGGCGAGGCCGTACGGGCCGTCTCGGACGCCGTACGCCGCACCCGCGCGGGCATCGCGGACCCGGACCGGCCGACCGGCTCGTTCCTCTTCCTGGGCCCGACGGGCGTGGGCAAGACGGAGCTGGCCAAGGCCCTCGCGGACTTCCTCTTCGACGACGAGCGGGCCATGATCCGCATCGACATGTCGGAGTACGGCGAGAAGCATAGCGTCGCCCGCCTCGTCGGCGCCCCGCCCGGGTACGTCGGCTACGAGGAGGGCGGCCAGCTGACGGAGGCCGTGCGCCGGCGCCCGTACAGCGTGGTGCTCCTGGACGAGGTGGAGAAGGCCCACCCCGAGGTCTTCGACATCCTGCTCCAGGTCCTGGACGACGGCCGCCTCACGGACGGCCAGGGGCGGACGGTGGACTTCCGCAACACCATCCTGATCCTGACCTCCAACCTGGGCAGCCAGTTCCTGATGGACCCGGCCACCCCGGCGGAGCTGAAGAAGACCCAGGTCCTGGACGTGGTGCGGGCGAGCTTCAAGCCGGAGTTCCTCAACCGCCTGGACGACCTCGTGGTCTTCTCCGCCCTGAGCGGCGAGGAACTCGCGCACATCGCCGAGCTCCAGATCGGCCGGCTGGCCAAGCGCCTGGCCGACCGCCGCCTGATCCTCGACGTCACCCCCGCGGCGCTGGCCTGGCTGGCGGACAAGGGCAACGACCCGGCGTACGGCGCCCGCCCGCTGCGCCGCCTGATCCAGACGGCGATCGGCGACCGCCTGGCCAAGGAGATCCTCTCGGGCGAGGTCAAGGACGGCGACACCGTACGGGTCGACGTGGCGGGCGGGGACCTCCTGGTCGGCAAGGCCCTCTGAGCCCCCGGCGGCCGCCCGGGGCCTTTACCTGCCCCCTACGCCTGTCCGCCCGGAGCGGATAGCGCGTGCGGGGGTGGACACGGGGTAGGAGCGATGGGGGAGGATGACACCATCCGCACGAAGGGAAGTACACGGTGAGCATCGATCCGGCCTCGATTCCGAACTTCGGAGGGCAGCAGCCCGATCCGCAGGCCACAGGACCGGCGGGCCCCGTCGTCCCCGACCAGGACCTGGTCAAGCAGCTGCTGGAACAGATGGAGCTCAAGTACGTCGTCGACGACGAGGGTGACCTCGCGGCGCCGTGGGAGGAGTTCCGCACGTACTTCATGTTCCGCGGCGAGGGCGAGCAGCAGGTCTTCTCCGTGCGGACCTTCTACGACCGTCCGCACAAGATCGACGAGAAGCCGCAGCTCCTCGAGTCGATCGACGACTGGAACCGCCGCACCCTGTGGCCGAAGGTCTACAGCCACACGCACGACGACGGCTCCGTCCGCCTGATCGGCGAGGCGCAGATGCTGATCGGCACCGGCGTCAGCCTGGAGCACTTCGTGTCCTCCACGGTCAGCTGGGTCCGCGCCTCCATCGAGTTCGACAAGTGGCTCGTGGAGCAGCTCGGCCTGGAGAAGGACGTCGACTCCGCCTCCGACGGCGAAGACAAGGGCGACGACGCGGGCGACGAGACCAACTAGTCCGCCCGCCTCACAAGGGCACACGGGCCACGAGGAGCAGGTACACCCCGTAGCCGCAGGAGAGCCCGGCCAGCACCCCGGTCACCACGACCGCGGTGCGCGGCCGGGCTTTCGCCATGACGGAGGCCACCGGCAGGAGCAGCGGGAACGCGGGCAGCAGGAAGCGCGGCTTCGACTCGAAGAAACCGGCCCCCCCGAAGGCGATCAGCAGCAGCACCCCGGTGTACGCGAGCAGCGGCAGCGGCGTCCGGTCCAGCACCAGCAGCGCCGCGAGCAGCCCGGCCAGCGCCATGACGCCCACCGTCACGGCGGCGGCGAGCGGCACGTGTCCGCCGGTGAGCACCACCTCGGCGGAGCGCAGGGCGTCCTCGCCGAAGTCGAAGCGCGAGCCCCACCGCCGCTGCACCGTGAAGTAGCCGCCGAGCGGATCGCCCAGCCGTACCCCGACCGCGAGCAGGTACGCCGCCCAGCCCGCCGGCGCCAGCAGCCCGGCCACCCACACCTCGGGCGCGCGGGAGCGGCGGCCGAGGACGGCGGTGAGGGCCGTCGCGGACACGGCGGCCGCGACGGCGAGCCCGGTCGGCCGGGTCAGCCCGGCGAGCACGGCCAGGGCGGCGGCCCACAGCCAGCGGCCGCGCAGCAGCGCGTACAGGGCCCAGGCGGCGCACGCGCTCAGCAGCGCCTCGGTGTAGGCGAGGGTCAGCACCACGCCGTGCGGCAGCGCCGCCCACAGCCCCACGAGCAGCACCCCGGCCCGCGCCCCGAGCAGGTGCTCCCCGACCCGGTACACCCCGACGGCGGCCAGGGCGGCGGCCGCCCAGGCGACGGCGAGCCCGGCGACGGCCAGGCCGCCGGGCAGCACCTGGGAGACGGCCCGCAGCAGCAGGGGGTACAGGGGGAAGAAGGCCAGGTCGCTCTGGACGGACCCACCCGCGGGCCACATCTGGGTCCTGCCGTAGCCGTGCCCGGCGATCCAGACGTACCAGACCGAGTCCCAGGACCCGCCGAGCACCCGCAGCGGACTGCGCCCGGCCCACCAGGAGGCGGCGCACAGGACCAGCAGCCCGGCCCCGCGGACGGCGGCGAACACCCCGAGCGCGAGCACCGCGGCCGGCGTGGCCGCACGCGTCCGCACCGGCGGCCGTAGGGACACCGTCGTCGCCATGTCTCCCGACTTTCCGCAGGTGTGTGAGCAGGTGTGTGAGCAGGTGTGTGAGTAGGCTCATCGGATGATGAGATCGTCCGGAACCTTCAAGGTCGTCACCTTCACTCAAGTACCGCTCGTCCCGGAACCCGCGGTGGACACGGGACTTCCGGTCGGCGTCGCCACGATGGAGAAACACTACGAGGGCGACACCCTCAGGGGCCGTTCGGCCACGCTCTTCACGGCCGCCTTCGACCAGGACGCGGGCGTCGGCAGCTACGTCGCGATGGAGTCCTTCGAGGGAGCCCTCGCCGGCCGCGAGGGCGCCTTCAACTTCGTCCACTCGGCGGCCACGGACGGCGGCCCGGCCCGCGGCGCCGAGCACTTCGCGATCGTGCCGGGCAGCGGCACCGCGGCCCTGAAGGGCATCACGGGCGCCGGCGGCCTGCGCGTCGACGAGGACGGCACGCACCACATCTGGTTCGACTACGACCTCTGAACCGTTGCGGTCACAGCACTGGAAGCCCGGGGTGTGGCTGGGCTCGCCGGCATCCGTCGTTCCCGCGCGGGACGGGCCCGGCTGAGCCGGGGCCGGGCCCTGTATCCACATGTCCACCGGACCGCGCTCAGCGAGCCAGCCGGCCGAGGCTGGGCAACGAAGAATCGCTGGCACTCAGACTGTAATCTGAGTACAGTCTGAGTATGAGCCTTGCTTACCTGGGAGCCGAACCCGAGTCGGTTTCGTTCACCGACCTGTCGAGAAACCCCAAGGCCGTAGCCGCCAGGGCTGCCGCCCTCGGTGCTTTGCGCGTCACCCATCGAGATTCACCCGACATGGTGCTGACGACTGCGATGCACGCGGAGCGCACGGAGGAGAACCTCACGACGGCCTCTCGGCTCTTCCTGGCACTCATGAAGCATGACGACGGAGCCCGGTCGCTTCTGCTGGCGCTGCCGGAGGTCTTCCCGTGGGTGCGGCACCTGGACGACGAAGAGCTGCGCGCATTCACCGTAGAACTTCTGGAAGCCCTTTCCGATGCAGCAGAGCTGGGTGCCAGGGAATCTGTTCACCGGGCGCTTGTGTCCTGGAGGGCGACGGCTCGCATCAACGCCGATCCGGAGCAGCTCAAGGAAGCTCTGCGTCCGCTCGACGGGGATGACCTGGGTCCGGTCGAGGTGGGCGGGTGAGCCCCAAGAAGGGCGATCGTGTCAGCGTTCCACCGCTGAGCGGATGGAACGTCGTCTTCGGGACCACGGAGGCGGTGACGGGGTGGGAGGAACTGTGCCGCGCGGCGCTGCCCAGTGCCCACCGATGCCTGGAGGCGTTGCGCACCGACCCGCTGGCGCGTGGCAACTGGAATCGCCAGCATCAGCTCCGTGGGAAACTCGCCACGAAGGAATGGAAGGGATCCGCCCTCGAACAGTGGGAGTTCGAGGTTACGAGCGGCGGCCGAGTGCGCTACCTGGTCAGCTCCGATACATCGACCGTAGTTCTGGTCTACGCGTCTACTCGGCACCCCAAGGACACCGAGTAGGTCGTCGTTCCCGTGCGGAACGGGCCCGGCTGAGCCGGGGCCGGGCCCTGTATCCGCATGTCCACCGGCCCGCGATCAGCGAGCCAGCCGGCCGAGGCGGTCCACCGCCTCCTGCAATACAGCCGTTCGCTTGCAGAAGGCCCAGCGGACCTGGGTGGCGCCCGCCGACTTGTCGTCGTAGAAGACCTGGTTGGGGATCGCGACCACGCCGCAGCGGTCCGGGAGGGCGCGGCAGAAGGCGAGGCCGTCCTTTTCGCCCAGGGGCGTGATGTCGGTGGTGATGAAGTACGTGCCCTGGGGGCGGAAGACCTCGAAGCCCACCGCCGCGAGACCGTCCGCCAGGATGTCGCGCTTCGCCGCCAGGTCGGCGCGGAAGCCCTCGTAGTAGGAGTCGGGCAGGGCCAGGGCCTCTGCGATGGCGTACTGGAAGGGCCCCGAGGACACGTACGTCAGGAACTGCTTCGCCGAGCGGACCGCCGTGATCAGCTCCGGGGAGGCGGTCACCCAGCCGACCTTCCAGCCCGTGAACGAGAACGTCTTGCCGGCCGAGGAGATGGTCACCGTACGCTCGCGCATGCCCGGGAGCCCGGCCAGCGGGGTGTGGGAGCCCTCGAACACCAGGTGCTCGTACACCTCGTCCGTGATGACCAGCAGGTCGCGCTCCACCGCCAGCTCGGCGACGGCCGCGAGCTCCTGCGGGGTCAGGACCGTGCCCGTCGGATTGTGCGGGGTGTTCAGCAGGAGCAGCCGGGTGCGCGGGGTGACCGCGGCCCGCAGGGCGTCCACGTCGAGGCGGAAGTCCGGGGCGCGCAGGGTGAGCGGGACGCGTACCGCGCCGGCCATCGCGATGCAGGCCGCGTACGAGTCGTAGTACGGCTCCAGCGCGATGACCTCGTCACCCGGTTCGAGGAGGGCCAGCAGGGCCGCCGCGATGGCCTCCGTCGCGCCCGCCGTGACCAGCACCTCGGTGTCCGGGTCGAAGGCGAGCCCGTAGAAGCGCTGCTGGTGGGCGGCGACGGCCGCGCGCAGCTCCGGGACGCCCGGGCCCGGCGGGTACTGGTTGCCCCGGCCGTCGCGGATCGCGCGCACCGCCGCTTCGGCGATCTCCGCGGGGCCGTCGGTGTCGGGGAAGCCCTGGCCGAGGTTGATCGACCCGGTGCGCGTCGCCAGCGCGGACATCTCCGCGAAGATCGTCGTGCCGAAGGCCGCCAGCCGGCGGTTCAGGAAGGGGCGGTTGCTGCTCACGGGTGCGCTCATGGGCGCCATCCTGCGGGCAACCTCTGGACTTGCTCAAGTGTGCTTTGGCCGGTGTGGCCAACGGGCATCCCCCCTTCACGCGGGACGCGGGGATCCCGCCCCTCGGGAGGACCGAGGCGGAAGAGAGAGATGGGGGGCGAGGATCGTGGTCGGATTCGTCATTCTGAGTGGACTGGTCTTCATCGCCGTCGTCGTGTTCCTGGTGCGCAAGGCCGGCGGCGGGGGCGGTGGCCACGGAGGCTCCGACTCGGGCAGCGGCAGCTGGTGGGCGGGGAGCGACGGCGGGTCGTCGTCCTCCTGCAGTTCCTCTTCGTCCTGTGGTTCCTCCTCGTCCTGCGGTGGGTCGTCCTCCTCCTGCGGTGGCGGGGGGTGCGGTTCCAGCTGACACGGGGCAGCGGGCACCGCGCAGGTCAGGGCGCCCGACGGGCTAACTTCCGTCGGGCGTCCTGCTGTTCGCACTACGCCGCGCAGGTGGAACTTGTTGAACACGTGAACTGGGTAGCCCCCGGGGGGATGTAAACCACTTCAAGTTGGGTAAAAACGCTGTGAGTGCCGTGCCTTTCATGATTCCCTCGGTTGAGTAGACCAGTCCTCGGACCTCCCTGGACTTCCTGTGGACCCGTGCCGGTGTCCCCCCACCCGTTGACTACCGCTGGCGGGCCCCGGCCCATCTCCCTCGCGCGTTTGCGGAGCCGACTCATGCTCACGACCCTCCAGACCACTTACACCGACACGCGTGCCGCCGATCTGGCCTGGGCCCTCGGGCGGGAGCGGCTGCCCGCCCTGGCCGTACTGAACCTCGAACTAGTGGGCGCAAAGGTCGAGTTGCGCCTGCTCGGAGCCTCCCACCAGGTACTCCTGGAGGAGGGTGAGGTGCTCTGCTCGGAGACGGTCGCCTGTATGCCCGGGAGCAGCACACCGCTGCCGCTCGGCGTGGCCAAGCGGGTCGGCGACTGGGAGTACGAGTTCGCCGCGCGCGTCGAGAACCTCTCGCAGGGCTCGTTCGCCGGGCGGGCGCAGGAGTTGCTCGCGCTGGTCGCGGATCACCCGAACGGGCTGGCCGGGACCTTCCCGGGCAGTCCGCACGCCTTCACCGCCATGCTCGCGCAGCGCTACGAGGGCCAGGTGCGGTGGCGGACCTGGCACGCGTACCCGCAGGAGGGCCAGCTGGTGGCCACCCGTACGCGGGTCGGCGTGCGGACGGGGGCCCCGGCCGCCGTGTCCTTGGAGTCCCGGGCCCTGCTGTCCTGACGGCCGGTGCGGGCGTTGCCATGCGGTTGCTCCAACTGGCCTATGCAATGCGTCAGTTGCACCCATGTGGGTGACTTGATGCGAGCGGGAGGTGACGTACGGTTCGCTGCATGATCGACCGTTCCGCCCCGCGCGGGGTGCTCCCGGCTCCGCAGCCGCGGGGCGTGGCGTCCGTTCCGGCCGCCCTGCCCGTACGGCCCCGGACCGGCCGGCTGCTCGTCCTGGCCACCGTGTTCGTCTGCGCCGCCTGCGGCCTCGTGTACGAGCTGGAACTGCTCGCCCTCGGCTCCTACCTGATCGGCGACTCCGTCACCCAGGCGTCCGTCGTGCTGTCCGTCATGGTCTTCGCCATGGGCGTCGGATCCCTGCTCGCCAAACGCCTGCGCGACCGGCCCGCCTTCGGCTTCGGCGCGGTGGAGGCCGGACTCGCGCTGCTCGGAGGGCTCTCGGCCATGGCGCTGTACGCCAGCTTCGCCTGGCTCGGGGAGTCCCGGCCCGCGCTCGTCGCGTTCTCCTTCGCCATCGGCGTGCTCATCGGCGCGGAGATCCCGCTGCTGATGGTCCTGATCCAGCGCATCCGCAGACAGGACGCGGGCGGAGCCGTCGCCGACCTGTTCGCCGCCGACTACGTGGGCGCCCTCGTCGGCGGTCTCGCCTTCCCGTTCCTGCTGCTGCCGGTCCTCGGCCAGCTCACCGGCGCGGTGCTCACCGGCACCGTCAACGTCGTCGTCGGCGGCGGCCTGGTGCTGTGGCTGTTCCGCCGCGACCTCAGCCGCCGCGCCCGCTGGCTGCTGATCACCATGAACATCACCGTGCTCGCCGTCCTGGCCTCCGCCACCGTCCTCGCCGACGACTTCGAGCGGGTCGCCCGCCGCGCCGTCTACGGCGGGGAGGTCCGCGTCGCCGTCCAGACCGGCGTACAGGAACTCGTCCTCACCGGCCCCGCCACCGGTTCCCCGCGCTCCCTCGACCTCTTCCTCGACGGCCGCCTGCGGGTCAGCGGCTACGACGAGTACCGCTACCACGAAGCCCTCGTGCACCCCGCGATGACCGGCCCGCACTCCCGCGTCCTGGTCCTCGGCGGCGGCGACGGCCTCGCCGCCCGCGAGGTGCTGCGCTACCGCGACGTCGCCTCCGTCACCGTCGTCGAACTCGACCCCGGGGTGGTCCGGCTCGCCCGCACCGATCCGATGCTCGCCGCGCTCAACGGCCGGGTGTACGAGGACCCGCGCCTCGGCGTCGTCACCCAGGACGCCTTCCGCTGGCTGCGCGGCCCGGCCGCACGGGACCGCTTCGACGTCATCGTCTCCGACCTCCCCGACCCCGGGATCACCCCCAGCACCAAGCTGTACTCGCAGGAGTTCTACGGGCTCGCCGCGCGGGCCCTGCGCCCCGGCGGCCGCCTCGCGGTCCACGCGGGCCCCCTCGGCACCCGGCCGCGCACGTACTGGACCGTCGAGGCCACCCTGCGCGCGGCGGGCCTGCTCACCGCCCCCTACAGCGCGGGCGGCCGCCTCTCGGGCTTCGCCGCCGGACCCGACCGGACCCAGGGCGCGGCCGACGCGCCGCCGCAGGACTGGGGCTTCGTACTGGCCGCCCGCGAGCGGGTCCCGGAGCTGCGCGTGGACCGCGACACGCCGGGCCTGCGCTCGCTGTCCACGCAGTCCCTGCACGACGCCGCGCGGGACGCGGAGCGCGGCCGGCTGCCCGGCCTCCCGCCGTCCACGCTGCCGCACCCGCGCTATACGTAGGCGGGAGTCGGTCGTCTCGGTAGGCTCGACCGCATGGAGCATCAGGTGTTCGTTCCGGTACCGGCAGCCGACCTCCGCGCCGTGCTGCGCGATCCCGCCCGGGTGGCGCGCTGCGTGCCAGGGCTCCAGCAGGACGCCGACACCGAGTCCGGGCCGCTGTCGGGCCGGCTGAAGGTGCGGGTCGGCGGGCACACCGTGACCTACCGGGTCGCGCTGGCCGTCACAGAGCGGGAGCCCGACCACTTCACCTTCGAGGGTGAGGGCACCGAGGTCCGGGGCAGCGGCACCGTCAAACTCTCCCTCGCGCTGCGCCTGACACCGGCCGACGGCGGGACCCGCCTGGACCTCACCGCCGAGGGGGTCGCCGACGGGCGCGCCGCCGGCTTCGCCCCGGACGCCGCCGCCACCGCCGTACGCCGGCTCCTCGACCGGGCCGCCGCGCAGCTGGCGACGGTTGCCACCGCCCCGCAGGCGGAGCCGGTGACGGACGTGGTCGCCGAGGCCGAGGAAGCGGAGGCCGCGGCCCTGGACGGCGACGACGGCGACGACGGCGACGAGGTCACCGAAGTCACCGCGTCCGTGTTCGACACCGAGGTGCCGCCCCCGTCCCTCGACCCCTTCCTGGAGAGCGGCTTCGGGGATCCGGGCGACCTCGACGACCTCGACGGCTCCGCGCACCCCCCGGCCGAGGCCGCCCACGCGCGCCGCACGATGATCGGCCGCAGCGCCGAGGAGGTCGACCACGCGCCCCCGCGCGGCCGCTACGCCCCGGTACCGGCCCCCGGCGCCGCGGCCGCGAGCGCGAACCTGCGCTGGCTCGCCCCGGCGGCCGCCCTCGCCGTGGCCTCGGCGGTGGTTTTGGGCCGGGCCCTGCGCCGCCGCCGCTGACCGTTTCGGCGCCGACCAGCACTAGGGTCGGTCGCATGAGCACGCAACTGAGCGCCGGTGGCGCGGAGCTGACCATCGACCAGGACAACGGCTGCCGGATCAGCAGTCTGCGGATCGACGGGACGGAGCTGCTGCGCCAGGGGCCGAAGTACGGCTCCTTCCCGATGGTCCCGTGGTGCGGGCGCACCAGGAACGGGCAGTTCCAGGACGGTGCCACCCTGCACCAGCTGCCGGTCAACCACCCGCCGCACGCCCTCCACGGCTTCGGCCGCGACGCCGCCTGGCGCCGCGCCCGCGCCACCGCCACCGAGGCGGCCTTCACCTTCGAGCTCGGCGACCCGTGGCCGTACCGGGGCACCGTCACCCAGATCTTCGAGCTCGGCGAGAACGCGCTGACCCTGACCATGGGCGTGGAGACGTACGAGGACTCCTTCCCGGCGCAGGCCGGCTGGCACCCCTGGTTCCACCGCAACCTCGGTCTCGGCGGCGAGGACGTACACATCGACTTCGAGGCCGGCTGGCAGGAGGAGCGCGGCGACGACCACCTCCCCACCGGCAACCGCGTCGACCCCAAGCCGGGCCCCTGGGACGACTGTTTCGGCATGCCCGAAGGAGTCGACGTCACCCTCACCTGGCCGGGTGCGCTGGAGCTCAAGGTCACCAGCCGCAGCGAATGGGTGGTCGTCTACGACGAGGAGTCCGAGGCCGTCTGCGTCGAACCGCAGTCCGGCCCGCCGAACGGGCTGAACACCCTGCCGCGCCTGATCACCCCCGTGGACCCGCTGGAGATTTCCACGACGTGGACCTGGCGGCGGCTCGTCTAGGGCCCAATTAAGCTCGGGGCCATGACTGACGTACGCGATGCGCTTCTGCAGCAGATCAAGGACAAGGCCGTCGTGCACGGCAAGGTGATCCTCTCCTCCGGCATGGAGGCCGACTACTACATCGACCTCCGCCGGGTCACCCTGGACGGCGAGGCGGCCCCGATGGTCGGCCAGGTCATGCTCGACCTCACCGCCGAGCTGGACTTCGACTGCGTCGGCGGCCTGACCCTGGGCGCCGACCCGGTCGCCACCTCGATGCTGCACGCGTCCGCCGCGCGCGGCGGGCGCCTGGACGCCTTCGTCGTCCGCAAGGCGCAGAAGGCCCACGGCATGCAGCGCCGCATCGAGGGCACCGACGTCAAGGGCAAGCGCTGCCTGGTCGTCGAGGACACCTCCACGACCGGCGGTTCCCCGCTGACCGCCGTCGAGGCGGTCCGCGAGGCCGGCGGCGAGGTCGTCGCCGTCGCGACGATCGTCGACCGCGGTGCCGCCGACGCCATCGCCGCCGCGGGCCTGCCCTACCTCACCGGGTACGAGCTCGGGGACCTCGGCCTCGCCTGAGCCCGACCCCGGCTCGGGCTGGGACCGGGTCCGGGACCGGGACCGGGACCGGGACAACTGGTGACTTAGGTCCTCGGAAATCCCACGCCAGGTCCTGACCTGCCCTTTTCCGGCGGGGCGGAGTGTTTCACGTGAAACACTCCGCCCGGTTCGGGCATACCGGGCGACCGACGGGGTGGAGTGTCGCGCGGAGTCTGGAAAGATAGGCGCGACGGCGACATCGCCCCGGTCAGGGCCCGCAATAGCACACTCCCCGCACATCCAAGGAGCGGACAGATGCCCATCGCAACCCCCGAGGTCTACAACGAGATGCTCGACCGGGCGAAGGCAGGCAAGTTTGCCTACCCGGCGATCAACGTGACCTCGACCCAGACCCTGCACGCTGCACTGCGCGGCTTCGCGGAGGCCGAGAGCGACGGCATCATCCAGATCTCCACCGGTGGTGCGGAGTTCCTGGGTGGCCAGTACAACAAGGACATGGTCACGGGCGCGGTCGCCCTGGCCGAGTTCGCGCACGTCGTCGCCGCCAAGTACGACATCACCGTGGCGCTGCACACGGACCACTGCCCCAAGGACAAGCTGGACGGTTACGTCCGCCCGCTCCTGGAGGTCTCCGCCGAGCGCGTGGCCCGTGGTCTGAACCCGCTCTTCCAGTCGCACATGTGGGACGGCTCCGCCGAGACCCTGGCCGACAACCTGGCCATCGGCCAGGAGCTGCTCGCCAAGGCCGCCGCCGCGAAGATCATCCTTGAGGTCGAGATCACCCCGACCGGTGGCGAGGAGGACGGCGTCAGCCACGAGATCAACGACGAGCTGTACACCACCGTCGATGACGCGCTGCGCACCGCCGAGGCCCTGGGTCTGGGCGAGAAGGGCCGCTACCTGCTGGCCGCCTCCTTCGGCAACGTGCACGGCGTCTACAAGCCGGGCAACGTCGTCCTGCGCCCCGAGCTCCTCAAGGACCTCCAGGCCGGTGTCGGCGAGAAGTACGGCAAGCCCTCCCCGTTCGACTTCGTCTTCCACGGCGGCTCGGGCTCCACGGCCGAGGAGATCGCCACCGCGCTGGAGAACGGCGTCGTGAAGATGAACCTCGACACCGACACCCAGTACGCCTTCACCCGCCCGGTCGCGGACCACATGTTCCGCAACTACGACGGTGTCCTGAAGGTCGACGGCGAGGTGGGCACCAAGTCCACCTACGACCCGCGCACCTGGGGCAAGCTGGCCGAGGCCGGCATGGCCAAGCGCGTCACCGAGGCGTGCGCGAACCTGCGCTCCACCGGTACGAAGCTGAAGTAGGCACCGTACGAACCAAGGGCCCGGCCCGCCGTCGCGAGACGGCG
>NZ_JBHWVJ010000082.1:0-32489 GCF_042736725.1 Streptomyces sp. NPDC060028
CGGATCCACAGGACCGCGCGGCCGCCCCGTCGCACGTCCGCGGCACATCCGGTGCACGGGACCGACCTGGGGGGTTGGGGCATGGGTTTCTTCGACGGGCTCAGGGGCGCGCGCGCCACGCAGTTCCAGTCGGGCAGCGCCTCGTCGAACGCGATCGAGCTGACCAAACGCCATCCGACGGTGTCGCTCACCAAACAGGGGGCGGTGCACGGCAATCTGCGCGTCAACCTCTCCTGGCGCATGCGCACCTCGGACATCGGAGGCCGCAGCGTCGGCCAGAGCGGCCAGCTCTTCCGACATCCGTTCAAGCTGTTCAAGCCCGACATGGTGCAGGCGCACACTCAGGGCATGGTCAATGTCGACCTCGACATCGGCTGCCTCTACGAGCTGACCGACGGCACCCGCGGTGTCGTCCAGCCGCTGGGCAACCTCCACGGGGACATCAACGGCCCGCCGTACGTGAAGCTCAGCGGCGACGACCGGTTCGGGGCGCCCTCCGGCGAGACGGTCTTCGTCAACCTCGACCACGCCGACGAGATCAAGCGGCTGCTGGTCTTCGTCTACATCTACGACCAGACCCCGGCCTTCGACCGGACGCACGCCCTGGTGACCCTCTACCCGATCACCGGACCGCGGATCGAGATCCCGCTGGAGGAGCGGCACCCGCAGGCCCGCTCCTGCGCGGTGGTCTCCCTGGAGCACGTCAAGGGCGAGCTGATCGTGCGGCGCGAGGTGAAGTTCGTGTACGGGTTCCAGGCCGAGCTGGACCGGCTGTACGGGTGGGGCCTGCAGTGGGGGCGGGGCTACAAGACCAAGGCCTGACGCCGGGGCGCCCGGGGCCCGGGGCGCGGGGCCCGGGCAGGGCCGGGGCCGGGCGCCCCGGCCCCCGCGGCGGCCGCGGTCAGCGGCGGATGAACTGCGGGCCCTGCGCCGGCAGCCGGAAGGCCTGCTCGCCGCCGGGACCCGGAAGCGGAACCGGCGACACCGGCTGCGGGTACCCGTACGCGGGCTGCGCGGCCGGCGGCGCCTGCGTGTGCGGGGCGGGCGGCCGCATCGCGGCGGTCTGCTCGGCGGTGGGCCCGGGGGCCGACGCCGAGGCCTCGGGGGCGCTCTCGTCCACGGAGATCCCGTGGTCGGTCGCCAGCCCCACCAGCCCGTTCGAGTAGCCCTCGCCCAGCGCGCGGAACTTCCACCCCTCGCCCCGGCGGTACAGCTCTCCACAGATCAGCGCCGTCTCGGCGCCGGTCTCGGGCCGTACGTCGAAGTAGGCCAGCGGCTCGGAGCCGCCGGCGGCGGTGGCGTCGTACAGCAGGATCCGCAGGTCATGGACGCGCTGGAAGGGCACGTCCTCGGCGGAGGCGACGACGAGGATCCGGTCGACGGCCGGCGTGACGGCGCGCAGGTCCGCCTGGACGGCGTCGGTGATCGAGTCGCCGAGCTGTTTCTTGCCGAGCCGCCAGACGGCTCCGGAGGGGTGCCGGGGCTGGTTGTAGAAGACGAAGTCCTCGTCCGACCGCACCCGCCCGTCGGGGCCCACGAGCAGCGCGGACGCGTCCACGTCGGGAACCTCGCCGCCGCCGGTCCAGCGCAGCACCGCCCGGACGGCCACGGGGGCCACCGGGATGTTCGAGCCCTTCTGCATCGCGTGCGTCATGCCGGTCATCCTGCCCTCCCGGGCACGACCGGGACAATGCGGCCCCCCGTAGGGCCTTGTTCAGAACGGAAGACCTGGGCATGGTGCAAGAGGGTTACCTGGATGTCATGTGCTTGGGGAACTCTTGAATCTCATTCGTACGTACTATTACCGGCCACGCCAGTTGGGCCGCCGAGGCAGTACGGGGGAAGTACATGCGTCACTTCGGGCACATATCGCCCACCGTCCGCAAGGATCTCTTCCACCAGGAGCCGGCCGAGTTCACCGCCGCCTCGCCCGCCCGCACCCTCGCGGCGGCGCTGGGAGCCACGCTCTACAGCCCCGCCACCCGGCCCAACCTCGCCGGTGACATCCGCAAGCAGGCCTCCCGCGGAGTCGTCTCCATGGTCCTCTGCCTGGAGGATTCCATCAGCGACGCCGAGGTGGCGGGCGGTGAGGACAATCTCGTGCGGCAGTTCGCCGCCCTCGACGAGGACCCCTCGGAGCTGCCGCTCCTCTTCATCCGCGTCCGCACGCCCGAGCAGATACCCGACCTCGTGCGCCGCCTCGGCGGCTCCGCGTCGCGGTTGGCCGGATTCGTACTCCCCAAATTCACCGAAAGCCGCGGAATCGCCTTCCTCGACGCCGTGGCCCAGGCCGAAGCGGAGAACGGCCGGCCCCGCCTGTACGCGATGCCCGTCCTGGAGACCCCGGAGCTCCTGCACCTGGAGACCCGCGTCGAAGCCCTCGCCGGCATCTCCCGCACGGTCAACAAGTACCGCGAGCGGGTCCTGGCCCTGCGGCTCGGCGTGACCGACTTCTGCTCGGCGTACGGACTGCGCCGCACCCCCGACATGACCGCGTACGACGTCCAGATCGTCGCGGGGGTGATCGCCGACGTGGTCAACGTGCTCAGCCGCGCCGACGGCACCGGCTTCACCGTCACCGGACCGGTGTGGGAGTACTTCCGCAGCCAGCAGCGCCTCTTCAAGCCCCAACTGCGCCGCAGCCCCTTCCTGGAGGAGGGCGTGGAAGAGCTGCGCACCGCGCTGATCGAGCACGACCTGGACGGGCTGCTGCGCGAGATCGAACTCGACCGGGCCAACGGACTGCTGGGCAAGACCTGCATCCACCCCGCCCACGTCACCCCCGTCCACGCGCTGTCGGTGGTCTCCCACGAGGAGTTCAGCGACGCCCAGGACATCCTGCGCCCCGAGCGCGGCGGCGGCGGAGTGATGCGCTCCGCCTACACGAACAAGATGAACGAGGTGAAGCCCCACCGGGCCTGGGCCGAGCGCACCATGCTCCGCGCCGAGGTCTTCGGAGTGGCGAAGGAGGAGGTCGGCTTCGTCGACCTCCTCACGGCCGGGCTCCAGGTGTGAGCGGGCCGGTGACGAGGGTTACGACGAGGAAGGGCAAGACGATCGACGAGGTGTGGTCGGGAACCTGGGTCGCGGACCGACTGGGCGTGAGCCTTCAGGAGGGCCCCGAGCCGGGCGGGCCACGGCTCGACGAGCTGCTCGGACTGGCGCTGCGGCGCAACCCCAAGCGGGCGCACCTGCTGGTCTCGCAGGTGCTCGGCAAGCACGTCCCGCAGTCCCCGGCGGTCGTGTACGCCGCCGGGTACGGGCTCGGGGAGCGGGTCCGGGCCCTGCTCGGCGACGCAGCGGCCGCCTCGGCGGTGGTCCTCGGGTACGCCGAGACCGCGACCGGGCTCGGCCACTGCGTCGCCGACGGCCTCGGGGTCGCCCCGTACCTGCACTCCACCCGCCGCCCGGTCCCGGGCGTGGCGCCCGCGGGCGGCTTCGAGGAGGCCCACTCGCACGCCACCTCGCACCTGCTGCTGCCCGAGGACCCGAAGCTGCTGGCCGGCAGCGGCCCGCTGGTCCTGGTGGACGACGAGTTCTCTACCGGCAACACGGTCCTGAACACCATCCGTGACCTGCACGCCCGCCACCCGCGCGGGCACTACGTGGTCGTCGCGCTCGTCGACATGCGCTCCCCGTCGGACCGCGCACGCCTCACCGCCTTCGCCGCCGAACTGGGCGCGCGGGTGGACCTCGTCGCCCTCGCCTCCGGCACGGTCTCCCTCCCGGAGGGCGTCCTGGCCAAGGGCCAGGCCCTGGTCGCGCGGTACGAGGCCCAGGGCCCTGCCGCGCCCGCCTCCGCCTTCGCGAGCGGAGCCCCGCAAGCCGGCCCGCAGCCGACCACGCCCCTCGCGCTCGACTGGCCCGCCGGAGTCCCCGACGGGGGCCGGCACGGCTTCACCCCCGCGCACCGCGCACGGCTGGAGGCGGCCCTGCCGCACCTGGCCCGGCAGCTCGGGGCCGCGCTCGGCGCGGAACCCGGCCGCGTCCTCGTACTCGGCAACGAGGAGCTGATGTACGCACCGCTGCGCCTCGCCAAGGCCCTGGAGGAGTCCGGCACGGCCGCCGAGGTCCGCTTCTCCACCACCACCCGCTCGCCGGTGCTCGCGGTCGACGACCCCGGCTACGCCATCCGCACCCGCCTCGTCTTCCCCGCCCACGACGCCCCGGCCGACGGCCCCGGCGACCGGTACGCCTACAACGTCCACAGCACGGCGGGCGCCGGCTTCGACACCGTCGTCGCCGTGGTCGACTCGGCCGGGGACACCCCCGAGCTGCGTACGGGGCTGCTCGCCGCCCTCGCCCCGTACACCGGCCGGGTGCTGCCGGTCGTCATACCCGCCTACGTGCCCGACGTACACGACGTACACGACGTACACGACGTACCCGACGTCCCCGACCGGCTGGAGCCGATCATGACCGAGCCCCTGCGCGGCCCCGCCTTCTCCTCGTACGCCCCCGAGGACGTCGGCTGGCTGCTCCAGGACTTCTCCGACGTCGAGCTGGAGGCCCCCACCGAGGAGCGCGAGGAGGCGATACAGGCCGGCGGCGCGCACTACGCCGAGTCGCTGCCCGTCGAGTACCAGCCGTCCCCCCGGTACCAGGAGCTCTACCAGAGCGCGCTGACCGCCTCCGCCGCCCGGATCGCCCGCGCCGTCGGCACCGTCACCGAGACCGTGCTGGCCGAGCGGTCGCCGTCCCCCGTGCTGGTTTCCCTGGCCCGCGCCGGGACCCCGGTCGGTGTGCTGATGCGCCGCTGGGCCCGCGCCCGGCACGGCCTGGACCTGCCGCACTACGCCGTCTCCATCGTGCGCGGCCGGGGCATCGACGCCAACGCGCTGCGCTGGCTGGCCGACCACCACGATCCGGCCGACATCGTCTTCGTGGACGGCTGGACGGGCAAGGGCGCCATCACACGGGAACTGCGCGAGGCCCTGGCGGAGTTCGAGGGCTTCAACCCGGAGATCGTGGTCCTCGCCGACCCCGGCTCGTGCGTGGAGACCTACGGCACCCGCGAGGACTTCCTGATCCCCTCCGCCTGTCTCAATTCCACCGTCTCCGGGCTCGTCTCGCGTACGGTGCTGAGGTCGGACCTGGTCGGTCCCGCCGACTTCCACGGTGCGAAGTTCTACCGCGAGCTCGCCGGGGCCGATGTCTCCGTCGACTTCGTCGACACCGTCGCCGCCCGCTTCGACGAGGTGGCCGACGCCGTCGCGGACGAGGTCAAGGAGCTGCTCGCGGCGGACCGCACCCCGACCTGGGTGGGCTGGGCGGCGGTCGAGCGCATCAGCGAGGAGTACGGCATCCACGACGTGAACCTGGTCAAGCCGGGAGTCGGCGAGACCACCCGGGTGCTGCTGCGCCGCGTCCCGTGGAAGATCCTCGCCCAGCGCGGCGCCGGAGCCGACCTGGACCACGTACGACTCCTCGCGGAGCAGCGGGGAGTACCGGTGGAGGAGGTGGACGGGCTGCCCTACACCTGCGTCGGACTCATCCACCCCCACTTCACACGCGGCGCCACCGGCGCCGACGGAAAGGCTGTGGCCTCCAAGTGACTGTCCTGGTAGCCAGTGATCTCGACCGCACGCTCATCTACTCGGCGGCCGCGCTCGGCCTGACCATGCCCGACCCGCAGGCCCCGCGGCTGCTGTGCGTCGAGGTCCACGAGAGCAAGCCGCTCTCGTACATGACGGAGACGGCGGCCGGGCTGCTGGCCGAGCTGACCGCCGATCCCCGGGTGGTCTTCGTCCCGACCACCACCCGTACGCGCAAGCAGTACCAGCGGATCCGCTTCCCCGGGCGCCCGGCTCGGTACGCGATCTGCGCCAACGGCGGCCAACTGCTGGTGGACGGGGTGGCGGACAAGGACTGGCGGCGCGAGGTCGCGGCGCGCCTCGCGCGGGAGTGCGCGCCGCTGGAGGAGGTGCACGGGCACCTGCTGGCGACGGCGGACCCGGTGTGGCTGCGCAAGGCGCGGGTGGCGGAGGACCTGTTCACGTACCTGGTCGTCGAGCGGGCGCTGGTGCCCGACGAATGGCTCAAGGGCCTGGTGGAGTGGGCGGGCGCGCGCGGCTGGTCGGTGTCGCTCCAGGGGCGGAAGATCTATGCCGTCCCGCAGCCGCTGACCAAGAGCGCGGCGATGCGCGAGGTGGCCCGCCGGACCGGGGCCACGGCCACGCTGGCCGCCGGCGACTCGCTGCTGGACGCGGACCTGCTGCTGGCGGCGGACGCCGGGTGGCGGCCGGGCCACGGCGAACTGGCCGACGCGGGCTGGACGGCGCCGACGGTGACGGCGCTCGCCGCGACCGGCGTGCTGGCGGGCGAGGAGATGGTGCGCGAATTCGGACAGGCGGTTGCGAGACTGAGCGCATGACCAAGGGCAACAGCACCAAGATCACGGACGAGCTCTACGCCTACATGCTCGCGCACAACCCCCCGCTGGACGCGGTCCAGCGGGGGCTGGTGGCGACGACGTACGAGAAGTTCCCGGACGCCGCCGGAATGCAGTCCGCGCAGGAGCAGGGGCCGCTGCTGGCCTTCCTGGTCCGCCTGACGGGCGCCCGCCACATCGTGGAGGTGGGCACCTTCACCGGCTTCTCCACGCTGTCGATGGCCCAGGCCCTGCCGCCCGGCGGGACGCTGATCGCGTGCGACGTCTCCGAGGAGTGGACGGCCTTCGGCCGCGAGGCCTGGGAGGCGGCGGGCGTCGCGGACCGCATCGACCTGCGGATCGCCCCGGCCCTGGACACGCTGCGCGCGCTGCCGGTCGAGCCGCACATCGACATGGCCTATGTGGACGCGGACAAGGAGAGCCAGATCGCGTACTGGGAAGAGCTCGTGCCGCGGCTGCGTCCGGGCGGCCTGATCGTCACGGACAACACGCTCTTCCACGGCACGGTGCTGGACGAGTCGACCACGGGCGCGGGGGCGGTCGTCCGCGCCTTCAACGACCACGTCGTGGCGGACACCCGCATGGAATCCGTGCTGCTGGCGATCTCGGACGGCCTGACGCTCTCGCGCAAGCGCGCGTAGGGCCGGCTGGGGCTGCGGCTGGGGCTACGGCTGCGGCTGACCGGGCCGCAGCCATCTCGGCTGCGGCCGGCCGCCTGCGCCGTGGCCGACTCAGCCGCAGCCGCCTCCGCCGCAGCAGCCCCCGCCGCCGCCTCCGGCCGTGCGCATGGCGGGTGCGGGGGCGTTGCTGGTGCCGCCCACGGCGACGGCGGAGAGCAGCTTGACGGTGTCGGCGTGCCCGGAGGGGCAGTCGGCGGGCGCGGAGGACTCGGCCATGGGACGGCTGACCTCGAAGGTGTCGTCGCAGGTCCGGCAGCGGTATTCGTAGCGAGGCATGCGGCCAGGCTACGCAGTCAGGCCCCGGGATCGTCAATCCCCGCGGCGGGGTGCCGGTGCAGGGGTGGCCGCTGCTCGTGGGCCGCCTGATCGGGGTGGCGGGCGCGCCAGTACGGGTTGTCGTGCGGCAGGGCGCTGCCCACCCGCCCGTACATCCCGAACCACATCAGCATCACACCCACCACAAAGCTGAACAGCACGTTCGGGATGTGGAAGGCCAGGAAGTTCATGCCCGTGTCCAGCAGCGCGAGGTTCAAGAACCCGCTCGCGATGAACAGCAGGCCCAGCACGATGTTGAGGGTCGAGGCGAAGCTGCCCCCGATCACCATCCCGACGAACAGCAGGCCCCCGATACAGATCGACAGCACACTCAGCGCGCCGTTGGTGTTCAGGGCGAGCACCGTGTCGCCGCCGGTGTCGAAGAAACCGATCCGGTCGATGAGCCCCAGGATCCCGAAGACGACCAACAGCAGCCCGGTCAGGCCGGCGCCGACCCGGTAGACCTTGCTGAGCTTGTGATCGGCGGGCAGGTGCTCGTCGAGGCGGGCATTGACGGGCCGCAGGAGGCGGCGCAGCATCCCGGGGGAGTCCTGTGGTGCGTGGGAGGACGCATAGGGCTCATGGGGTATGTACGGCGCGTAGGACTCATGGGGCTGGTGACACCCGTAGAGCGCGTGAGCCCCGTAAGACTCATGCGGCACAGGGGGCGCCTCGGGTACGCGGGACGCACGAGGCCCGTGGGAAGTGTGGGCAGCCATACCGCCCTCCTCTGCTCCGTTCCTGGCCCTTCCAGCATCCGCCGATGCCCAGCCCCGGACAACTCCGACGAGCGGCGGCGTCCCGCGCCGGACGCGCCGCGCCGGACGCCCCGCGCCGGACGCGCCGGTGCGTGACCCGCCGGCGCGTGAGACCGGCCCGTGCCACACCCGCTGGCGCGTTACCTGCCTGTGCCTCACCCGCTGGCGCGTTACCCGCCTGTGCCTGACCCGGCGGGCGCCTGACCCGCCCGTGCCTCACCCGCCTGTGCCTTACCCGGCGGGTGCGTTACCTGCCCGTGCCTCACCCGTCGGCGCGTCACCCGCCCCCCGTGCCTGAACCAGCGGCCCGCCTGTGCCTGACCCGCCCGCACCTGACCCGCCTGTGCCTCACCCGCTCGCGCGTCACCCGCCGGTGCCTGACCTCTTGGCGCCTCACCGCCCGTGCCTCACCTCACCCCGCCAGCGCGTCACCCGCCCGCGCCTGACCCGCCGGTGCCTCACCCGCCGGTGCCTCACCCGACGGCGCCTCACCCGCTGGCGCGTTACCCGCCCGCGCCTGACCCGACGGGGGCCTGACCCGCCCGTGCCTGACCCGTCGGGGCGTCACCCGCTCGCGCCTCACCCGCTGGCGCGTCACCGGCCCGTGCCCCGTGCCCGACCTTCCGGCGCCTCACCGCCCGTGCCTCACCCCGCCGGCGCGCGTCACCGCCCGTGCCTCAGCCGCCGGCGCGTCGGCCCCGCATGTCCGCCACGACCCGGCCCACCGCCACCCGGACTTCCTCCATCTCCTGGAGGAACGCCCAGTAGTCGGGGTGCCGCCCCTCCAGCGCGGCCAGCGCACGCTCCACCCGCGCCACCGCCTCGTCCAGCGGCCGCGCGTACCGCGGCTCCGGCACCGTGCGGCCCTCCATCGCCAGCCGCTGCGCGTCCCGGATCGCGAACCGCGTCCGCTGCACCTCCGCCTGCGGATCCCGCGCCACCGCCTCCAGCCGCGTCAGCCGGTCCTGCGCCGCCGACACCGCGTCGTCGGTCGCGTCCAGCGCCGTCCGGACCGCCTCGACCAGCGCCGCCACATCGGCCCAGCGCTGCTCGTCCCGCGCCCGGGAGGCCTCCTTCAGCCGCTCCTCGGCCTGCGCCACATCCCGTACCGCCTGGTCAGGCACCTGCTGGAGGTCCTGCCAGCACGCCGCACTGAACCGCCGGCGCAGCTCGCTCAGCACCGGATCCACCCGGTCCGCACGATTGCGCAGGGCCTGCGCCCGGGTCCGCAGGCTCACCAGCCGCCTGTCGATCTCCGCGGCCCGCTCGGGCAGCCGCGCGGCCTCGGCCCGTATCGCCTCCGCGTCCCGCAGGATCCGGTCGGCCCGCTGCACGGTCTCCTGCACGCCGTGCTGCGCGGCCCCCTGGTTCAGCTTGGTCAGCTCCGGCCCGAGCGCCGCCAGCCGCGCGGCCAGGTCGTCGGCCCGCATCCCCTTGCCGCGTACGTCGTCCAGCGCCGTGCTCGCCGCCAGCAGCGCGGCCCTGGCCCGCTCCCGGGCCGGCGCCACCCGGGCCAACTGCGTCTCGGCCTTGTCCAGCAGCGGCTGCAGCCCCTGCGCGAACCGGTCCAGCTCCGCCTTGACCCGTACGAGCTCCTCGCGCGCCCGGGTCAGCTCCTCCCGCGCCCGCGCCGCGACGGCGCCGTCCAGCTCGGGCCGGTCCAGGTCGTGCGCGTCCACGGCCTCGATGTACACCTGGCTGACCTGGTCGATGCGCTGCCCGAGCGCGGTGAACCCGGCGCCCGCCTGCCGCGCGGCGGGCGACCCGTCCGCCGCGGCGATGGTCTCCACCGAGATCCGCAGCTCCCGCTGCGCGCTGTCCAGCTCGTAGAACGCGGCCGCGGCGGCATCCTTCGCCGCCTGCGCATCCGCCCGCCGACTCTCGTCCCGCCCGCCGAACCACCGCCGGGATGCCGTCGTCACAATCCCTCTCCCGTACCGCGTCCGCCATGCCCCGCTCCATTCTCCCCTACGGGAACGGGTTTGCGTGGGGGGTGTGCCCGCCATGTAGGCTGTCCACTCATCCACGGGTGCGTAGCTCAGGGGTAGAGCGCTGCTCTTACAAAGCAGATGTCGGCGGTTCGAAACCGTCCGCGCCCACCAGCACAAAGGCCCCCAACCGATCATGGTTGGGGGCCTTTGACGGTAGTTCTTGACGGCAATCAGCCCTTCGGGCCCCGCCGTCGCAGCATCCGGTCCATGTGCCCGATTGTCTTCCGCCGCGTCTCCTCCGACACGTGCGTGTAGATGTTCATCGTGACGGCGATCTGCGAGTGGCCGAGGATCGCCATGACCACCCGCGCCGGCACCCCCGCGGCTAAGAGCAGCGTGGCGCACCCGTGTCGGGCGTCGTGCAGGCGCACCCGAGGGAGTCCCGCCCCGCCCGCGATCCGCTCGAACGACCGGCTGATGTTCCGCGTCGACGGGGCGGCCGGACCGGGTCGTGAACACGTAGTCGCTCTCATCCCAGGCCGCGCCGGCGGCCTCCCGCTGCGCGAACTGCCGGAGACGCTGCCGCTGCCACCGAAGCGGGGCCACGCACATCAGCGGGATCGGGATGACCCGGGTCCGGCGGTTCTTAGTCGAGTCCGCGTACAGCTCTTTCTGCACCCGCTGGATCTGGTTCCGCACGGTCAGGGTCCGGCGCTCCAGGTCGATGTCCTGCCAGCGCAGCCCCAGGATCTCCCCGCGCCGCAGCCCCAGCGTCACGGCCACGACGAAGGCCGCGTACAACGGGTCCGGCCGCGCGGCCTCCAGAAAGGCCACTGTCTGGTCGAGGTTCCACGGCTGGAGCTCCCGCGGCTGCACCCGGAGCGCCGGCACGAGCTGGACGACGTTCCTGCTGATGAGTTCCTCCCTGCAGGCCGCGAGATGGCACTGCGCAGAACGCGATGCGACTCTTTGCGGTGGCGGCCGACGCCTGGGTGGTCACGGCGGCGAGCATCCGGCGGACGTCCGTCACCGCGAGGGTTTCGAGCCGCTTGGATCCGATGTGAGGGATGAGGTATCGCCGCACGTGCGTCTCGTACTTCGCGTACGTCGTCTTCTTCCGCTCGCCCCTCACGAACTCCTCCAGCCAGTGCGGCAACCACTCGGAGAGCCGTGCCGACTTGGTGGGCGTCGGTACGCCCTGCCGGTCCCGGAGAACCAGCTCCTGCCGCTTGGTGTCGCACTCCTCCCAGGTCTTGCCGTACACGGTCTTCCGGGCCCGGGTTCCGTCGGGCTGCGGCACGTAGACCCGTGCCTCGTAACGACCGTCCGATCGCTGCCAGATGCTGCCGGCGCCGTTCGGATTCTTCTTGCGTGCCATCAGGCGGCGGGGGTGTGGGCGGCCATGAGCGGGGTGACGGTGAGGACGGAGTAGAGCATCGCTCCGCCGACGATCAGCCACGTCCCGACCGACAGGGCCCGCTCGGATGAACGGATCTGAACACGGTTCATGACGCGGCCTCCGCTCGAGAACGCTCCTCGTCGGCGGTGGGGATCGTGGCGTGGCCGATCAGCTTCACGAGTGCGCCAAAGTAGTTGGTCTCGGCCTTCAGGACGCGGGTGCGGCCACCGTTCTGAACATGCTGGTTGGCGCTCTTCAACGTCTGTTGCTCTATCCCGCGAAGGGGTTCATGGACACCCTCCCGGTACCTGACGAGGTCTTGGCCGCCTATGACACCTGTGCGCTGCTGGCTTCACCAGCCGCCTCGCTCGCACATCGGCTGCTTAGCAGGACAACCTAGCGCCCTTGGTCTGCGCTCCATTTTCTGAAACCCCTCCAGATGGGGCGAGGCGAGTGCTATTTTGTCCGCAACTACTGCGTGTGACTTGCGCGGCACTCTAAATTACGCACCCGGGGGACTCCGTGCTTAGTGGAGCAGAAATCGCGATCATGAAGGCTTGCATGCCTGCGGCTGGCCGGGCCGCTGGCAGTGTAGCCGCGAAAATTGCCACTGCCCCCATAACGTACGTTTCTACGCGGTTGCGTAACAGGAAAACGCGAAAGGCGTTGGCGGAAGGCACGCGCGATGCCGCCATGCCGTTTATGGGGCCAGAGGCGGCACGCGAACTTGCAGAGTTCCTAGAATCCCCCGATTTTGAAGCCATCGCACTATCGATGGCCACGCAGGTGTTCGCAGGCTCTACTGCCAAGAAGGACGAGAAGGAGCTCGAAGCCACCTTTGAGCGGCTTAGTGACCTGATTCGCCTTCATGTTCCATCCGGGCAAAATTGCGACGAAATCGCTAGTGCCGTATGGGGGGCCATAAAGGAGAAGGTCCTTGAGTCCGCGCCGAAGGTGCAAGCAGTAGCGGGCATGACTGCAGAGACTCGAGCATCAATGCTGAAAGTTGCCTCGTGTTTTTCTCAGGCAGATGAGCGAGCAAAGGAAAGGCTTGGAGACCTCAAGACTCTTTCTGTCTATCTCACTTTCGAGCGTCAGCTTCGAGAGCAGGTGAAGAACCTTTACGGGACAATGCGACTTCCTCACGCGGGAATTAATCGCAAGGTTCCATACGGCAAGCTTTTTGTCGAGCCCCGTTTGCGTACCAGGGGATCAGACCACGCTCCTATGTCTCCAACTCTGACCCTGGACGACGTAATCTCGAAGTCGCACCGCACCGTGATTCTTGGGGATCCGGGTGGCGGTAAATCGACTCTTTCGCTCAAGCTGGCATACGATATTTCGAGGTCTGCATTCCCGGGTACTGCTGCACAAGTACCGCTGCTATTCATTCTTCGAGATTATGTTGAGGCCTTCAAGGCTAGCAGCGACACCATGGTCGAGTTTTTGGAATCCATTTGCAAGTATCCGCATAATGTCACTCCCCCTGAAGGCGCCATTGAGTACTTGTTGGACAATGGTCGAGCCTTCGTAGTTTTCGATGGCTTGGATGAACTGACTGATACGTCGCTTCGACGGAAGGTTGTCGAGTTTGTCGAGTCATTTGTCTACAGGTACCCGGCGACTCCTGTACTCGTAACCTCTCGTCGTGTCGGGTATGACGAGGCGCCACTCGACGAGATCCTGTTTACTGCAGTCAACTTGGCGGACCTGGAAGAAGACCAGGTGAAGAACTATGCCGATAATTGGTTTGCGCTTGATGAGTCAATCGACCGCGGGCGTAGGGCGGAAATTGCAAAATCTTTCTTGCGTGAAAGTAACTTCGTTTCGGACTTGCGTAGGAATCCGTTGATGCTGTCGCTAATGTGCGGCATTTATGCGTCTGAGCACTACATCCCCTCGAATCGGCCAGACGTATACAAGAAATGTGCAGAACTGCTCTTTGAGCGTTGGGATAAGCAGCGAGGGATCGTTATTCCACTCCCGTTTGACGCGCATGTCAGGCAAGCTCTAAATGCGCTAGCTCTACACATGTATAGCAACCCGGGGGCGCAGAATGGGCTATCGCGCGACCGTCTGGTTCATTTCATGACGCGCTTCTTGACCGACCGCCGGTTCGAGGACGAGGCGGAGGCAGAAGATGCGGCAAACCAGTTCGTAGATTTTTGCACTGGGCGCGCCTGGGTTCTGACTGACATGGGATCAAACGAGCAGCAGAACCTGTATGGGTTCACCCACCGAACGTTCCTTGAGTATTTTGCTGCTAACCAGTTGGTTCGCACGCATTCTACGGCCGAAGGTCTCTTCGATAAACTCCATCCGCGGATCCTTCGTGCTGAGTGGGAAGTGGTAGCGCAACTGGCACTTCAAGTTCTTGGGTACAATGTTGATGACGGTTCGGATGATTTCCTTGTGCTTACATTGAAATCGATTCAAGACACCGAGGGAATAAAGGCGAGGCATAATCTCGTCTCCTTTGTTGCCAGATCCCTTGCTTTTGTTGTTCCTCGTCCCGTGATTATTCAGGACGTGTGTCGAATCGCTACCGAACTGTGTGTCGAAGCGTTGGGATCCCCAGAGTTTTCTAACGCCCCGCTCCATGCCTACCAGCCCATCACCTTCCTGATGGATGCAGGGCCAGAAAATCTGTCAACGGTCTCGAGGTATCTTAAGGAAGTGCTCCTGGAGAGCGTGGCTGGAGCTCCGGGAGACGATCGCCCTCTGCTTCTTTCGCTTTCCCTTCCTGCCCTCTTGGAGTCGACAGATCTCCACTCCACTTCGCCCCATCATCGGACTCACTGGCACGCGTTCGTCCAAGAGCTAGTAGAGGCGCTAAATCCAGAGGTGGAGAAGCATCAAGACCGGATCTACTGGGCCGCCCACAGGCGTGTCACCATGGGCGAATTGCCTGTGAGTTATTTGCTGGATACTTATGGGATGGATGATTTGTGGCGGATCGATCAGACTTATTGGTCAAATGCCACGGCGTCCTTTGTGCTACTTGCAAACTTCCGTGATGAGGCATGGGTTGGCGCACGATTCGAGCGGATCTCCGCTGGCGCTTCCGACTGTTTTAGTAGTCTGGCTGATATTCTCCCTGCGAGGGACACCCCGTGGGTTCCAGCCCACTGTATTGAATCGGAAATTGCGGTTCCGGTACTGCGTTTTTGTAACGGGCCGGTGCATAATAGGCGGGGGAAGCAGCGGGATGGTGCGATCCTGTTTCTGCTACCTCTAGCTGAAGGGGACTTTGGGGAAGGCCCGCCCCCTGCAGAGGCGGGACCTTGGCCTACCGGTGGAATGGTTTATCAAATCCTCCGGAAGTGGGCATTCGCTCGGCAGCATCCCGATGCTCGACAGTCCGCCAAGGCCACACTGCGTGCGTTGGAGCTGGCCGACGAGACAAAAAGTTTCATTGCGAAGTGGATTGACGGTACGGTCACTACCGTAGGAAGAGCGGATGTAGGCGAGCCAGCTGTCGCTTGTCAAGGATGACTATTGACAGCCGACCGACGGTGTTTGGTATCCGCCGGCCTCACGGCAACGTCGCCGCACACCAAAGAGTGTCGACGGACGGAACGTGCCGCCTCTGCCCTGGGCTCGCTACGTAGCGCACAGTTTCAGGGACGGCTGGGCGAGCTTACAAAGCAGATGTTGGTGGTTCGAAACCGTCCGCGCCCGCCAGTACAAAGGCCCCCTGCCGATCATGGCGGGGGGCCTTTTGCATCCACAACTGCACGTACGCGAGGCGACCGAAGCACCGGAAACGGGCGGGTGGAGAGACGCTGCTGATGCGGTGTGGCGATGGCTCGGCGTGGGGAGAAGGCGGTGCGTGGCCAGAGGCGGGCCCGGGGGATATCGGATCTGGGGCAACAAGGGCCGGCGATGGTGGGGCGACCAGTACGAGCACTGCCCCGACGATCTCCCTGTTGAGTTGAACGGTGCTGGTGACCCCGCGAAGATCACTGCTCTTCGCGAGCGGTGCAGGGCACTGAAGTGCTGAATGGTCGTGGTCCTGCGTGCCTCGTTGCGACGGGAACCACGAGGATCAGCAGAATCCGCCCCAGACGTGCCCGAACGCCCTGTTGTACAGGGCTCGGTAGGGGGTGCTGTTGACCGCGGGTACCCGAGCTCAGGCTCCCCGGGAGCTCAAGGGGCACACAGCCGCCCCCACGGAGCGAGCGTGTTCCTGTGCGCCCTTACTGTTTCTGGCGGTTCCGGCGCCGTGCAAGGAGTGCTCACGGGGGGCTTCTGTGGTCCTGGTCGGGCGTGGGATGGTCGGGGGATGGGTGAGGGGCTCGCTTGGGGTGGGGCGGCTGCGGTGGTGGTCGCGGTGTTGGTGGTGCTGGAGAGGGTCGCGCGGGTGCGGTTTGACCGGCGGCGGGACGCGGAGCGGGAGCGGTTGCTCGCGGGGGTCGGGCGGGGGGCGCGGGGCGCTGGGGAGCCGGGGGATCCGAAGTTCTCGGACGTCGGGGGGATTTCGCCGTCGTCGGCGGAGCTCGGTGACCGGCGGGACGACTTCACGCCGCTCCTCGTCGAGTACTACGCGTACGGGCTGACGCAGGCGCGGACGAGTTTCGCGACCAGCCAGTGGTTCGCCGGGGCCGGGGCGGCGATCCTGCTGGCCGGGATCGGGATCGCGGTGTGGAAGGCCGAGAGCAGTGGAGAGCTGTACCTGGGGGTCGTGACCAGTTCGGTGGGGCTCGTGGTGACCGTGATCGGGCAGCTGTTTCACCGGCGGGCCGACCTCGCGCTCGGGCACATGGCCGATCAGACCGCCTCGCTGCGGGAGGACCGGCGGGCCGCCGAGACGATGCAGCAGGCGATCCTGCTGCTGGACGAGGTTGCCGATCAGGGGATGCGGGCGCGGCTGCAAGCCGGTTTGATCATGAAACTCTCCGGGGCCGAGCTGCCGCAGTAGCGGGATAGTAGGGGTATGTGCCGTTCCATTAAGACCCTGCGCCCGCCCGCCATCCCCGAGAAGGCCACCGAGGAGGAGATCCGGGCGGCCGCGCTGCAGTACGTACGCAAGGTGTCCGGGTTCCGGGCGCCCGCCGCCCACAACCGGGAAGTGTTCGAGGCCGCCGTCGACGCCATTGCCGAGGCGACGGCCGCGCTGCTGGACGGCGTGCACGTGCGGGGGCAGCAGGCCGTTCCGGCCGGCTGACCGCCCGGACGGGACCCTCAGGTGAGGCGTCCCGAGCGGCGGCGCAGGAACCACACGCCGGCGCCGAGTCCGCCCGCGACGAGGGCGCCGCCCATGGCGATCTGACCCGGGCTCATGGAGCCGGCGCTGCCGCCGAGGCCGCCGCGGGCGGCGCCCGGGCTGATGTTCAGGGACACGGTGACGCGCTGGCCCCCGGTGCCGCCGCACTCGAAGGTGACGGGGTATGAGCCCGCGCTGATGGTGCGGAGGGTGGTCGCGGCGCCGTAGAGGTTGGTGGCCTCCAAGTTCCCCGGGGTCAGCCATACGTCGCCGAAGGCGCGCGAGGAGGCCTTGCCGGTCTTGGTGCCGCAGCCGGTGATGTTGAGGCTGACCCGCTCGCCGGCGGCGACGGTGCTGGGGGAGACGGTGGCGGACGGGGCGGCGTGGGCCAGTGTGGCGGGAGCGGTGGCGGCGACGGCGAGGGTCGCCGCGGCGACCGCCAGCAGCCGGGGCAGGAGGGTCGGGTGGGTCAGGCGGTGCGTGCGGTGCGTGCGGTGCGTGCGGTTCGGTGTGGCGGGCATGGAGAGAACTCCTCGGGCTCCTCGACGCGGCGCGGATTCGGATGCGCACCGTGCTCTGGACGCTAGGAGCCCGGCCCCGCCGCGGCGATCGCTGCCGGGTGAACGGGTGACCCACTGCTCCGCCCGGGGTATTCGGGCCCCCTTGGGTCGACCCCGGGGTGCCGCGCCGTCGGCCGCGTTACGTCGCCGGGGTGGGGCCAGGGAGGGGGCGGCGGATGAGAAAAGCCGCCAGGGAGCCCGCGGCGAAAAGGGCGATCAGGGAGACTGCGGTGCCCAGCCAGGTGGTGCCGAGCCACTGGGTGCCGAAATAGCCGAGGGACACGCTGTAGCCCGCCCAGGCCGAGCCCGCCAGGACCGACCAGGGCAGGAACTCCTTGACCTTGCGCTGCATCCGCCCCGCGCCCAGGGAGACCACCGAGCGGCCGGCCGGGGCGAAGCGGGCGATCACCACCAGGGCGCCGCCGCCGCGGGACAGGGCGGCGGCGAGGCGTTCGTGCGCGCGGGTCAGCCGGCGGGATCGGGCGATGGCGCGGTCGAGGCGGGCCCCGCCCCGCCGGGCCAGCCGGTACGCGGCCATGTCGCCCAGCACCGAGGCGGTGACGGCCGTCACGAGCAGCGCCAGGATGTCCGGCACCTGCGCCGGCACCACCTGGCTCGCCGCCGGTCCGGCCGCCCCCGCGGCGGCGGCCGCGGCCGCGGCGGTGATCACCAAAACGCCGCTCGGCAGCACCGGCAGGAAGACGTCGAGCACGACGGACAGCGCCACCAAGGCGTAGATCCATGGGCTCGAGGTCAGAGACCCCAGAGTCTCAAGCAAAGCGGGACTCCCCAGTCCGGTTGACGTGCTTCGGCAGTGAAGCGCCGCAGCGTCGCGGGGAGCGGCAGGGGCGGCTTGACAGCCATACAGAGTACGCCCGGTGTCCGCGCGCCGGACGCCCGGGGTCGCTCAGGGGCCCGCGGTGTGTCCACTCACTCCGCACCGGTGAGGTCCCGGTCGAGTACCTGCACCAGCCGGGCGCCCTGGCGCTGCTGGTGTGCCTGGTCGAGCCGGAGCCGGGCCGTCCGCCCGGACAGCGCGAGCGTCATCAACTGGTTGCCGAACCACGGCCCGCCCGTACGCCGCCAGCTCAGCGGCGGGCGCCCCGTCCGCCCGTGCCCGGAGAACCCGCGCCCCAGCCACCGGCCCAGCCGTGACCAGCCCAGCCGGAAGCCCCACTTCACCGCGGTGTGGATGGAGTTGTGCACCGGCGAGCACGTCAGCTGGAACACCCGGGCCGTACTGGGTATTCGGGGCTCGGCCACATACGCGTGGTGGACGTCCCCCGACAGCACGCACACCGTCGCCGGCGCCCGCGGGCCCGTGCTCACCTCCTCGATCAGATCGCTGAGCGCCGCGAACGAGGCCGGGAACGCCGCCCAGTGCTCCAGATCGCTGCGCCGGCGAAGGTCCTCCCCGATCCGCGCCCACCGAGGCCCCCGCTCGCCGCGGCACAACGCGGCATTCCACACCTCCGCGTCGTGTATCAGCGGCGGCATCAGCCACGGCAGCGAGGCCCCGATCAGCAGGTGGTCATAACCGCCGTGCCCCTCCAGCGCGTTGTCCCGGAGCCACTGGTGTTCCGCCGGGTCGAGCATCGCCCGGCCGTCCTCGGCCAGTACCCGGGCGGCCCGGGTGTCCACCATGAGCAGCCGGTACCGGCCGAAGTCACGGCGGTAGCTCCAGCGGGCCGTGGCCGGATCGGCGTCCGCCGCGGCGGCGAAGGCCCGTAGCGTGTCGGTGCCGTCGGGGGCTTCGCGCACCGCTCCGTACAGCGGGTCGGCCGCCAGCTCGGCGGGGGAGAGATTGCCCAGGTGCTGGTACACCCAGTACGACATCAGCCCGCTGAGCACCCGCTCCTGCCACCAGGCGGTGGCGCGCATCTGCGCCACCCAGGCCGCGCTGGTGTTCCAGTCGTCCACGACGTCGTGGTCATCGAATATCTGCAGGCTCGGGACGGTCGACAGCAGCCATCGGATCTCGGGGTCGAGCCAGGACTCGTAGTAGAGCCGGGTGTACTCCTCGTAGTCCGCGACCTGGGCGCCGGGGGCCTCGCGCAGGTCCCGCCGGGCCGCGAGCCATTGCCGGGTCTCCCGGGACAGGTGGTCGGCGTACACCTGGTCGCCGAGCAGCAGCAGGACATCGGGCCGGACCGCCTGCGGGTCGGCCGCCAGCCGCGCCGCCAGGGTGTCGAGCGCGTCCGGGCCGTGCGGACCGCGCCCGTCTGCGGGCGGGGCGGCCTGGCGGCAGGAGCCGAAGGTGACGCGGAGGCCGGGGCCGGGGCCGGCGGTGCGGCCGGTGACGGCGGGGGTGGTGATCGTGCTCGGCGGGAATGGATCGTCGGGCAGCGGCCAGACGCGGACGCCGTCGAGCAGCACCTCGTAGGCCGTGGTGCCGCCCGGGGTCAGGCCCGTCACCGGCACCAGGGCGTAGTGGTGCCCGGCGATCTGGAACGTGCGCACGCTGCCGCCGGCGCCGTCGGCGCAGCGCACCTCGGCCGTGCACGGGCGGTCCGCCTCGACCCATATGGTGGCGGAGCCGCCCGTGTCCCAGTCGACGTAGCGCAGCAGTGGTCCCAAGCGCAGTCCGGCCATGCAACTCCCCCTCCTCCGTTGTCCCTTCGATCACGTTACGACGGGGAGGGGGAGCTCGGCCTCCCCCTGGCGGGGGAAAGATCCCTGGCCAGAGGTCGGCTCCTGGGCTGTCAGCAGGCGTTGAGGATGTTGACCAGGGCCGTCTTCTCGCCGGAGTCCATGCTCAGGCCCCAGTACTGCTTCACGTTGACCCACATGCGGGCGTAGGTGCAGCGGTAGGCGGTGCGCGACGGCAGCCACTTGCCGGGGTCGAGGTCGCCCTTGGCCTGGTTGACGTTGTCCGTGACGGCGATGAGCTGGGGGCGCGTGAGGTCGTTGGCGAACTGCTGGCGCTTGGCCGTGGTCCAGGAGTTGGCCCCGGAGCGCCAGGCCTCGGCGAGCGGGACGACGTGGTCGATGTCGAGGTCGGAGGCGGCGGTCCACGTGGCGCCGTCGTACTCGGAGTACCAGCTTCCGCTGACGGCGGCGCAGGCGGAGTCCTGGACGACGTTCACGCCGTCCCGCTTGAGGACGGTCTCGCGGGTGTTGCAGGCGCCGGAGACGGTGCTCCAGTGCGGGAACAGGTCGCGGCTGTAGCCGCTGGTGGAGCCCTCCGTCTTGGGCGTGACGCCGGCGAGGTACGAGCGGGCGGCCGCGGCGCTGATGGGGGCGGGCGGGGCGGCGGCGGCGCCGGGCGCGCTGACGAGGGTGGTGAGGGAGGCGAGCGCGACTGCTGCCGTGAGCATGCCAAGTCGACGCGCGTAGACGCCTGACGTGCGGAAGGTGGGGGACATCGGGGCTCCCTGGAAGTGGGGGTGGGTCCGTGCGGCCCCGCCGGTGGGGGCGTGGCCATGCTGGCGGCGCCGGGTTTCGCGGGGATGGGCGCCAGGTGACAGTGTGAAGACATGGGCATGTCATGGCGAGGTCTGTAACGCCCCGGAATTAAGCGGAACTTGTGACTCCGGGTGAGGCCTGAGTGCCTGGGGGTGGGTGGGAGCCGCGTGAGGTGACCCCAGGGTTGGGGCAAAGGCTCATTTCGCCGGGCGGGGGCGTCCCGTACCCCTTGGGGAGCAGTAGGGGAGCGGCTCTTCGCCGGACCGTCGACATACTGCCGGGTAACCCCGGCCGGCGAGGCCTTCGGCTGCAGTGTCCTGTCCGCGTTTACGCACCCGGGGCGCCGCACCGAGCCGAAGCGACGCCTGACACACCCCAGGTCTCTCGGTACCGATGGCGTCCTGCCCGGCCGATCGAGGTTCACCCCAGTGTTCAGCTTCACCGTTACGGCGATCGCCTTCGGCGTTGTCTTCCTCGCCGAACTCCCCGACAGGCCGTCGTCGGTGTCATGTTCCTCGCGGGTGTGGCGGCGTTGCTCCTGAAGAAGGGCGAGGGGGAGGAGGAGGTGAAGGCGCCCGCCGACCGGTCGTTCTGGAAGGTCTCGGGCGCCGGCTTCGTGCTGATCCTCGTGGCCGAGTTCGGTGGAGCCGCGTTTCCCCCTGTACGAGGCGATCACCGGCTGATCTTCGCAGGGGTGCGGTGGCGGGGTGGCGGGGTGGCGGCGGGGTACGCGAAGGCTCCCCGCCCTGACCCGGGGCGGGGAGCCTTCGCGTACCCGGGGTGCGGGCCTGCCCGGTCGGGGTCAGGCCGTGCGGAGCGTGAGGTGGATCGAGCCGTCCGCGGCGGCGGTGACGCCGACGGACGTCAGGTCGGGCACGTGGGCCGTGGGGGCGTGGGCGGCGGCACGGGGGCCGACGCCGATGACGCGCATGCCCGCGGCGCGGCCGGCCTCTATGCCGGCGGCGGAGTCCTCGAAGACGATGCAATCGGCCGGATCCACGCCGAGGGCGGCGGCGCCCTTCAGGAAGCCCTCGGGGTGGGGCTTGCTGTCCTGGACGGATTCCGCGGTGACGCGGACCTCGGGCATCGGCAGGGCCGCGGCGGTCATCCGGGCCGTCGCCAGGGCCGTGTCGGCGGAGGTGACCAGGGCGTGCGGCAGGGCGGCGAGGGAGGCCATGAACTCGGGGGCGCCGCCGACCGGCACCACGCCTTCGGTGTCGGCGGTCTCGCGGGCGAGCAGCACCGCGTTCTCGGCGCGGTTCCGCTCCATCGGGCGGTCCGGGAGCAGGATGGCCATGGTGGCGTAGCCCTGGCGGCCGTGGACCACCTTGAGGGCCTCTTCCGGATCCAGGCCGTGCGAGACGGCCCAGTCGCGCCAGCAGCGTTCGACCACCGCGTCGGAGTTGACGATCGTGCCGTCCATGTCCAGGAGCAGGGCCTTGGCGGTCAGGACGACAGGGGCGGTGGTGCTGGCCGGCATCGGCGGACTCCAGACGAGGCGGGAGAAGAGAACAAGTGGTTCCGTCCACCGGTCAGGGAGTGAGGACGGAACCACTTTGTTCCTGCACGATACAAAACTCCGGGCCCTTCGCGCCATCCCTGGAGGTGTGACTCATCCCTCCAGTGCCGCCCGGGTGGCGGGGCCGTAGACGCCCCAAGGGTCCTTGTCGATGTTGTTGTCCCATTGGAAGGTGGAGACGGCCTCCTCCACGCGGTCGCCGTACTTGCCGTCGATCCTGCCGCGGTACAGGCGCTTGGCCGCCAGCAGACGCTGGAGCTTCTCCACTTCCGGGCCCGAGTCCCCGTACTTCAGGGTCGGGGCCTGCGCCGGCGGGGGCGGCGGGCTCACGGAGCGGCTGGGAGTGGGCGACGGGCTCGGCGAGGGGGGCGCCGACGTACGGGACGCGCTCGGGGACGGCGAGGGGGAAGGGGAGCGGGACGCGGAAGCGGACGCGCTGGGGGAGGGGGACCGCGACGGCGACGGGCTCGGCGGCGCCGGGGTGGACGCACCCGGCGCGCTCGCCACCGGAACCGAGGGCTTCGCGTCGGGGAGGGCGGTGGCGGGCTCGTCGGAACCGGGCAGCAGCGCCATCGCCACGCCCGTACCCAGGGCGGCCACCGCGAGCGCGCCGACCAGGATCGGCGCGATACGCCGCCGGGGCCCCCGCGGCGGTGCGGCCCCGGCCGGGACGGCGCGGAGCTGCATCGTCTCGTCGGGCCCCGCCGAGGGCGCCGGGGGCGCCGGGTGCGCCGGGGGTCCCGGGTACGCCGGCGGCTCCTCCCGAGACCCAGGCGGCGGGACCACGGGCATCCCGTACGCCGGGGTGTCGTGCTCCGGCGGGACCTGCGCTGGCCGGTCCTGCGTCGGCGGGACTTGCGCTGGCCGGTCCTGCGTCGGCGGGACCTGTGCCGGCGGGACCTGCACTGGCCGGTCCTGGGCCGGCGGGACGTGCGTCGGCGGGGCCTGGGTCGGCCAAATCTCCTCCGGCCGTGCCTGCGCCTGCGGGACCTGCGCCGGCGGGACCTGCGCTGGCCGGTCCTGCGTCGGGGAGACCTGTGTTTGCGGGACCTGCGCCTGCGGGACGTGCGTCGGCGGGGCCTGGGGTGGCCAGATCTGCTCCGGCCGTGTCTGCTCCCGCGGGACCTGCGCCTGCGGGATCGGCGTCTGGGACACCACGCCGCGTACCGGCTGTGGGGAGGGGGGCGGGGCGTCCGCCTGGCCGGGGTCGGGCAGGGTCACATACGGCCGGACGCGCAAGGGCTCGAACCCCGCGCTCGGCGCACACCGGCACGCGGCACCCACGGCATTGCATTCCGGACAGCGTTCAGCGCTCACTGGAACCCCTCCCTCCCTGGCCACTGCCAGGCATTATGCAGACCCGCGCAGGGCTGCCCAACCCGCCCGAGAGGCCATAACCGGACACACCACTCAGGATGGAGATTGTTGATGCGGCCCTGAGGAGGAGCCGATGGCGCAGGACGTGACCACGGAGCCCGGCCCGCAGAGGTCCGGCCCTACCGCAGAGCACGCGAGCCGCGAGGTGCTCGTCTCCATCGGCGCCCTGTTGCTGGGGCTGCTGATCGCCGCGCTCGACCAGACGATCGTCTCGACCGCGCTGCCGACGATCGTCAGCGACCTGGGAGGGATGGCGCACCTCTCCTGGGTCGTCACCGCCTACATGCTCGCCTCGACCGCCGCGACCCCGCTGTGGGGCAAGCTCGGCGACCAGTACGGGCGCAAGAAGCTGTACCAGTACGCCATCGTGCTCTTCCTGATCGGATCCGCACTGTGCGGGCTGGCGCAGAACATGCCGCAGCTCATCGGATACCGCGCCCTGCAGGGCCTCGGCGGCGGCGGTCTGATCGTGCTGTCGATGGCGATCGTCGGCGACATCGTCCCGCCGCGCGAGCGCGGCAAGTACCAGGGCCTCTTCGGCGCCGTCTTCGGAGCGACCAGCGTGCTGGGTCCGCTGCTGGGCGGGCTGTTCGTGGACCAGCTGTCATGGCGCTGGGTCTTCTACATCAACCTCCCCATCGGCCTCGTCGCGCTTGTCGTCATCGCGTCCTCGCTGCACATCCCGGTGCGCTCCGAGAAGCACACCATCGACTACCTCGGCACCCTCCTCATCGCCTCCGTCGCCACCTGTCTGGTGCTGGTCGCCTCCCTCGGCGGCACCTGGGGCTGGAGCTCGCCCGAGATCATCGGGCTGGCCGTGCTCGGCGCGGTGCTGCTGGTCGCCTTCCTCCTCATCGAGCAGCGGGCCGCGGAACCGGTGCTGCCGCTCAAGCTGTTCCGCATCCGCACCTTCACCCTCTGCTCCGTGATCAGTTTCGTCGTCGGCTTCGCGATGTTCGGGGCGATGGTCTACCTCCCGACCTTCCTCCAAGTGGTGCAGGGCGTCTCACCGACCATGTCCGGCGTGCACATGCTGCCGATGGTGCTCGGCATGCTCATCACCTCCACCGGTTCCGGCCAGATCGTCAGCCGCACCGGGCGGTGGAAGGTCTTCCCGATCGCGGGCACGGGCGTGACCGCGATCGGCCTGCTGCTCCTGCACCAGCTCCACCGCACCAGCTCCACCTTCGAGATGAGCGCGTACTTCTTCGTCTTCGGAGCCGGCCTCGGCCTGGTGATGCAGGTACTCGTCCTGGTGGTGCAGAACGCGGTCAGTTACGCGGACCTCGGCGTCGCAACCTCCGGCGCCACCTTCTTCCGCTCCATCGGCGCCTCCTTCGGCGTCGCCATCTTCGGCACGGTCTTCACCAACCGGCTCGACGGCAAACTGGTCGCCTCCCTCGCCGGTGTCCCGCTGCCGCCCGGCGTGGACGCGGCGCGGCTGGAAGCCGACCCGCGGGCCATCGCCGAACTCCCCGCCGAACTGCGCCCCCGCGTGCTCGACGCCTACGCCACCTCCATCACCGACGTCTTCCTCTATGCCGTCCCCGTGGTCCTCGTGGCCTTCGTGGTGGCCTGGTTCCTCAAGGAGGACAAGCTCCGCGGCTCGGTCACCGCCCCTGACGTGACCGAGACCCTGGCCTCCAATCCCGTCCACCGCTCATCCCACGACGAGGTGGCCCGCGCCCTGTCGGTACTCGGCACCCTCCAGGGCCGCCGCCACGTCTACGAGAAGATCACCGAGAGGGCGGGCTTTGACCTGCTGCCCGCCGCCAGCTGGCTGGTGCTGCGGATCAACAAATACGGCTCCGCCGAACCCGCGGTCCTCGCCGACCGCACCATCGTGCCGCTGAGGGCCATCACGGACGCCGCCCGTCAGATCGAGGAGCGCGGGCTCGCCGTACGCGACGGGCTCGCGCTGGTCCTGACCGACAAGGGCCGCCAGAGCGCCGTGAAGCTGTCCGCCGCCCGGGAGGAGTCGCTGGCCGAGCTGCTCGGCGACTGGTGGGGCCCGGACCGGCCGACCGACCTGACCAAACTGGTTGCGGAGATCAACCGGGAGCTGTGCGGATCCGACTCCGAGGAGCCCTACGACGCCATGGCGCGCCGGGACCACTCGATCCGCTGACCCCGCCCCGCTCGGCCCCGACCGCCCGTTTCCCGGGCAGGCAGGCAGGCGTCAGACCAGCGGCTTCTCGAACCAGTGCTCGGCATACGGGCCGGAGTTGTACGCGGGTATCTCGACATACCCGTGGCGCGCGTACAACGCCCGCGCCTCCACCAGGTCGGACCTCGTGTCCAGCCGAACCCGCTCGGCGCCCAGCGAGCGGGCCTCCTCCTCCAGGACCTCCAGCAGCGCCGCCCCGCCGCCCGTGCCGCGGGTGCGCGGGTCGACGTACACCTTGGTGAGCTCGGCGGTGAGGGGGTCGAGCAGGCGTATCCCGCCGCACGCCAGGGGCGCGCCTCCCAGGCGCCCGACCACGAACTGGCCCGTCGGCGGCAGGAGCCCCTCGTCCGGGAAGTCGACGAGCCCCTCGTCGATCTCGGCCTCGGTGACGGACCGGTTCCAGTACCGGCCGGCGACCTCGGCGTAGTACGCGCGGCGCAGGAGCGTCGCGTCCGGGGTCGTGACGAGCTCCGGGGTGACCTTCCAGGTGCCCGCAGCCGCCCGGTGGGTGCCGGCCCGGTGGGTGCCGGCCGGGTGGGTGTCGGCCGGGTGGGTGTCGGTCTGGTTGATGTCGGTCTGGTTCTTGATCGGGTACGCGTCCATGGCGTTCATGGCGTCATTGTGGAGCGCGCCAGGGGCCCTCCGCGTTGGAATATCCACAGGCGCGGGCCGATGATAGGAAAAAGGACAATCCGCCCACTGGGAGGGTGTGAACCGCCATGTCGGAGCATCCCGACTGTGCCCTGATCCGCCGCGGCTACGAGGCCTTCGGCAAGGGAGACATGGAGACGCTGGGCTCGCTGTTCACGGCTGACGTCATCCACCACGTACCAGGCAACAGCCCGATGTCCGGGCACCACAAGGGGCGCGAGGCCGTCCTCGACTACTACCGCCGGCTCGGGGAGGAGACGAAGGGGACATTCCAGGTCCACCTGGAATCCGTCATGGTCGACGGACGCGGCCACGCCATGAGTGTCCACACGTCGCGCGGCGACCGCGGCGACCGCGGTATCGAAATCCGCGAAGGCCTTTTCTTCACCATCATCGGCCACAAGATCACCGACATCGACCAGTGCACCGCGGACATCGACGAGAGCGACGCCTTCTGGAGCTGAGCCCCCGGCTCAGGGGGCGAGAGGGTCCGAGGTCGGCCACGGCCCCGGACCCTCCCGTGTCACGCCTGCTTCGGCGCGGCCTGCTGCACGACCTCGAACGACCACACCGACGACCCGGACGCCGCGGGCTTCGGACGCTCCCCGGCAGCCCCACCGGCCTCCCCGCCACCCTGGCCACCCTGGTGAGCCGCCTTCATCGGGCCCTCCATCCACGCCTGGAAGTCCTCCTCGGAACGCCACCGCGTGTAGACCAGGTACTGGTCGGTGCCCTCGACCGGGCGCAGCAGCTCGAACCACTCGAACCCGTCGGAACCCTCCACGGCACCCGCCCGCGAGGCGAAGCGCCGCTCCAGCACCTCCCGCTGCTCGGCCGGGACGGTCAGTGCGTTGATCTTCACGATGCTCATGCACGCCATCCTAGGTATCCAGTGGAGGATATCGTCGTCCCCAGGTAATCAAGTGGTGCATGAAGCGCGGCAGCCAGGCGAAGTCAGGGTTGCGGTCAACACGGCGGGAGGCCGGCGAGGCGTGGCTAACGCGGCGGAGCACAGTGGTGCGAACGGACATGCCGGGGTCATAGGCGGTACCAGCAGGCTCGGGGCGGCACGCCTCCTGCTGTGGGCACTGGCGGGGGTGCTCGCCGTGAGGCAGGCGACCGTCGTGCTGCGCGTGCCACCGGGGGAGTGGCTCAGCGACTTCCACATGCCCGGCTCCCCCGGCGGGCTGCCGGCGGCGCTCTACGACACCGGCCAGTTCAACGGGACCCCCTTCGCGGGGCTGGTCCTGAAGCCGCTGGTCGGCTTCGCCGCGCCCCCGCTGGAGGTGGGCTGGACCTGCGTGACCCTGCTGTTCGTCGCCGCCATAGGGCTCGTGGCCGCGCGCAGCCTGCCCGACCCCGTGCCGCGGCGCACCGCGCTGCTGGCCGCGCCCGTGCTCGTCGCGCTGATGATGGTCTCGCTGCCGGTGCGCGAGGCGTCCTCGCCCGGCCAGACCGCCGTCCTGCCGGTGCTGCTGGTGCTGCTGGCGGTGTTCCGGGTGCCCGGCGAGCGGCCGTCCGGCTTCCTGATCGGCCTCGCCGCCGCCCTCCAGCCCGCCCTGCTGCTCTTCGCACCGATGCTGTGGCTGACGGGGCGCCGCCCCACCGCGCGCGCCGCCGCGGTGACCTTCGCCGGTGCCACCGCGCTGTCCTTCGCGGCGCTGCCGCGCGACTCGTGGACGTACTGGGTCGAGCACCTGGCCGGCACCGGCCTCGGGGGCGCCCCCGACAGCCTCTCCAACCAGTCCGTGCACGGCGCGCTGCTGCGGCTCGGCCTCACCGGTCCCGGCGAGATCCTGCTCTACGTCGCCCTCGCGGCCGGGATCGCCTGGTTCGCCCTGAGCCGGGCCGCCCGCTACGCCCGCGACGGCCAGCTGCTGCTCGCCGTCGCGATCACCGGCTGCGCGGCCGTCGCCGTGTCCCCGACCGGCTGGCGCCACCAGCTGCTGTGGGTGCTGCTCGCCGTCGCCGGCAAGGTCGGCAAGCGGGCTGCGGACCGGCCCGTGTGGCCGGTCGCCGTGGTGCTCGCCATGACCCTGCCCAGCGACGTGCTGCTGCCCAACCTGGCAGCGCTGGCCCCCGTACGGGACAACGTGCCGCTGCTCGCCGCGCTGGCGGCCGCCTGCGTGGTGCCGTTCCTGAAGCGCTCCTCGCCGTACTGGCGCGAGCCGGTTCCCACCGCCTACGGGCGGCCCGCCGCCGCGCGGTGGTCGCGGGTGCCGCTGCTGCCGTTCTGGCGGCGCGTGCTCTCGCGCCCCAACCTGCTCCTGGAACTGCTCCTGATACGGGTCGGCTACTCGCTGTACTCCCACATCCGGGCCGCCGCGCCGACCAGCCGCAGCGTCGCCGAGGCGAACGGGAGCCAGATCCACGGCATCGAGCAGGCGCTCGGCATCGACATCGAGCGCGCCGTGAACCACGCCGTGGTGAAGATGCCTTGGCTGGAGGGGTTCTTCAACTTCTACTACACCTCCTTCCACTTCGTGGTCCCGCTGACGATCCTGGCGGCCCTGTACTGGCGCCGGCCGGGCGACTACCGCTGGGCGCGCGCCTCGCTGGGCCTGGCCACCGTGCTGGCGCTCATAGGCTTCTGGCTCTACCCGCTCGCGCCGCCGCGCCTGATGCCCGATCTCGGGTTCATCGACACCGTGCACGGGGTGCAGGACCTCGCCCATCCCCAGTACGGGGCCATGACCGCGATCTCCAACCAGTACGCGGCGATGCCTTCGCTGCACTTCGGCTGGTCGCTGTGGTGCGGGATCGTGATCGTGACGCTCGCGCCGAAGGCGTGGCAGAAGCTTCTCGGGGCGCTGCACCCGCTGATCACGGTGTGCGCGATCGTCGCCACCGCCAACCACTGGGTGCTCGACGCGGTCGGCGGGGCGGTTGTCGTTTCCGCCGGCTTCGGGCTCGTGTACGTGCTTTCCGGGCCGCGGCGGCTGAGTGTGACGCTGCCGGGGCAGCGGAGGGGTGGGGTCGCGGGGGAGGCGGAGCCGGAGCCGGAGCTCGTACGGGTCGCTGGGCGCGGGCGGTAGGGGTACGGCGGCTGGAGCGGGTCCTGCGCCGCCGCCGCCGCCGCCCGGGCGGGTGCGGGTGCGCTGCGGGGCTCTGCCCCGGGCCCCGCGCCTCAAGCGCCGGCGGGGCTGGATTGGGCTCGGCGGGGCCGCCGCCTTGACGGGTGCGGGTGCGCTGCGGGGCTCTGCCCCGGGCCCCGCGCCTCAAACGCCGGCGAGGCTGGATGGGCTCGGCCGGGCTGGATTGCGCTCGGCCGAGCTGGAATGGGGCCCAGGGGCGGCAGGGGCCGGGGCGTGGGTGGGGGTGGTCCCTGCCGTCCTGGGGCCGGGGTCAGCCGTGGCTGACCCGGAGTTCCTTGATGCCGTTGAGCCAGGCCGCGCGCAGGCGGCGGGGGGCCTCGCCGGTCAGGCGCAGGTCGGGCAGGGTGTCGGCCAGGGCGTTGAAGATCAGGTCGATCTCCATGACGGCCAGGGACTTGCCCAGGCAGAAGTGCGGGCCTCCGCCGCCGAAGCCCAGGTGGGGGTTCGGGTCGCGGGTGATGTCGAAGACGTCCGGGTTCTCGAAGACCTCGGGGTCGTGGTTGGCGGAGGAGTAGAACATCCCCACGCGGTCGCCCGCCTTGATCTTCTGGCCGCCCAGTTCCGTGTCCTGGGTGGCCGTGCGCTGGAAGGACACCACCGGCGTGGCCCAGCGCACGATCTCCTCCGCGGCCGTGGACGGGCGGGTCGCCTTGTACAGCTCCCACTGCTCGGGGTGGGTCAGGAAGGCGTGCATGCCGTGGCTGATGGCGTTGCGCGTGGTCTCGTTGCCCGCGACCGCCAGGAGGAGGACGAACATGCCGAACTCGTCCGAGCCGAGGTTGCCCTGGCCTTCCGCCGCGACGAGTTGGGTCACGATGTCTTTGGCCGGGCATTCCTTGCGTTCGGCGGACAGGTTCATCGCGTAGCCGATGAGCTCCAACGCCGCGTTGGCGCCGACCTCCTCGGTGATGGCGTATTCCGGGTCGTCGTACGCGATCATCTTGTTCGACCAGTCGAAGATCTTGGTGCGGTCCTTCTGCGGTACGCCGATCAGCTCGGCGATCGCCTGGAGCGGGAGCTCGCAGGCCACCTGCGTGACGAAGTCGAAGCTGCCGTCCGCCGAGGCGGCCGCGGCCTGCGCGACGATCTTGCCGGCCCGGTCGCGCAGGGCGTCCTCCAGCCCTCGGATGGCCCGCGGGGTGAAGCCCCGCTGCACGATCTGGCGTACGCGGGTGTGTTCCGGCGGATCCATGTTCAGCATGATCAGGCGCTGGGCGTCGATCTGCTCGCGCTGGATGTGCTCGTTGAAGCGGATGATCGCCGTGTTGGTCGTGGAGGAGAACAACTCCGGGTGCGTGGACACGAATTTGACGTCCGCGTGCCGGGTGACGGCCCAGTAGCCCTCGTCGTCGAAGCCGGTGATGCCCCGCCGCTGCGGGCACCACCACACGGGTGAGGTCTGCCGAAGCTGCGCGAACTCCGGGAAGGGGACCCGGTCTTGGAGCAGATCGGGGTCGGTGGCGTCGAAGCCTTCGGGCAGCACGGGGCAGGGCATCGGGCGACTCCAAAGTCTGACGGCCCATCAGATGGTGGCTTGAAGGTAGTAACGAGTTCCAGAAGTGACAAGGGCCCCCGCGTCAACTGTTGCGTGTGGAATCCGTGTAAGCCACGTGCAAGACCCTTGCGTACCGGGCCTTCTGGTCATAAGACTGCGGGGAGAACTAGAACGCGTACTAGTTCGGGCGGGGCGCCGGGACGGCCCGCCAGCCGAGGCGCGCGAGGCGCGCTGTGCGCTGCGCTACGCAGGAGAGGACGAGCTCATGGCCGCGGAACCCGTCATCGTCGAAGCCGTACGCACCCCCATCGGCAAGCGCGGGGGCGCACTCGCCAACCTTCACCCCGCCTACCTGCTCGGCGAGACCTACCGCGAACTCCTCGCCCGTACGGGCATCCAGCCCGACTGCGTCGAGCAGATCGTCGGCGGCACCGTCACCCACGCCGGCGAGCAGTCGATGAACCCCGCTCGCAATGCCTGGCTCGCCATGGGACTCCCGTACGAGACCGCTGCGACGACCGTGGACTGCCAGTGCGGCAGCTCCCAGCAGGCCAACCACATGGTCGCCAACATGATCTCCGGCGGCGTCATGGACATCGGCATCGCCTGCGGTGTCGAGGCCATGAGCCGGGTGCCGCTGGGCTCCGGTTCCAAGCACGGCCCCGGCAAGCCCTTCCCGGACGAGTGGAACGTCGACCTCCCGAACCAGTTCGAGGCCGCCGAGCGGATCGCCCGCCACCGGGGCCTGACCCGCGAGGACGTCGACACGCTGGGCGTGCTCTCGCAGCAGCGGGCCGCCGCCGCGTGGGCGGAGGAGCGGTTCAAGCGCGAGACCTTCGCCGTGCAGGTGCCCACGACGGAGGAGGAGCAGGCCGCCGGGCAGGGCATGTGGCGGCTCGTCGACCGCGACGAGGGCCTGCGCGACACCAGCATGGAGGCGCTGGCCCGGCTCAAGCCGGTCATGCCGACCGCCGTGCACACCGCCGGGAACTCCTCGCAGATATCCGACGGCGCCGCCGCCGTGATGTGGGCCTCGCGCAAGATGGCCCGCGCGCTGAAGCTGAAGCCGCGCGCCCGGATCGTCGCGCAGACGCTGGTCGGCTCCGACCCGCACTACCACCTGGACGGGCCGATCGACGCGACGCGGGCGGTGCTCGGCAAGGCCGGGATGTCCCTCAAGGACATCGACCTCGTCGAGATCAACGAGGCCTTCGCCTCCGTCGTCCTCAGCTGGGCGCAGGTATTCGGCCAGGACCTGGAGAAGGTCAACGTCAACGGCGGCGGCATCGCGCTCGGCCACCCCGTCGGCGCCACCGGCGCCCGGCTGATCACCACCGCGCTGCACGAGCTGGAGCGGCGCGACAAGGAATTCGCGCTGATCACCATGTGCGCGGGAGGCGCGCTGGCGACCGGCACGATCATTCAGCGCCTGTAGCGGCAGCGATGGCGGGAGCGGCAGCGGGATACGGGATACGGGCGCTGCTCCGAAGACCCTGTGGGATGGGAAACAGAAGGCCCCGGTGGCCGACCTGGGGAGGTC
>NZ_JBHWVJ010000083.1:0-31924 GCF_042736725.1 Streptomyces sp. NPDC060028
CCTGCCCCAGCCCGCCGTCTGCTGCAGGTATCCGCTCAGCTCCTCGGCGGCCACCTGGTCGTCGCAGACCAGGTGGCTGATGGCCAGGAAACTCCCCGATGCCAGGTGTGACAAAAGCTCCCGTACGGCCTCGGCGGGGCAGTCCGTGTCAGGGATGCAGTGCAGCACCGACACGTACAGGGCCGCGACCGGACGCTGGAAGTCGATGACGGAGGCGAGGCGTTCCTCACGTATCAGGACGGAGGGATCACGCAGGTCGCCTTGGACGACCCTGGTGTGTCCGTCGCCCTCCAGCAGCGCTTGGCCGTGCGCGACGACCAGCGGATCGCAGTCCACATAGACATACGCGATCCGCCCGCCCTCAGCGGCCTTTGCGGCGATCTGGTGAGCGGGCCGAGGGCTGGGGAACCCGCACCCCACATCCAGGAACTGGCGTACCCCCTGCCGGCCCGCCAGGTGCGTGACCGCCCGTCCCAGAAAATCACGCTGGGCGCGGGCCAAAGCCCGAACCGGCGCCCGCGCCATCGCCTGCGCGCACGCCGTGCGGTCGACGGGATAGTGATCGCGCCCGCCGAGCAAGAAGTCGTGCATCCGGGCCATGCTGGGGCGGTCGAAGTCGACGGAACCCGTGAGCAGGTAATTGCGGTCCATGAGCCCCTCACCGCCATCGGCAACCGACGTGCGCAGCATCCCACCCCGCACACACGTCGCGGACCAGCACGCCCACACCCCTGCACCGCCCGGGGCGCACGTGATATAGCCGCACGCCCCGCGCCGCCAGTACGCCCGGCGCGGACCCCCGCCACACCGGGCCGATCTTCACGCCCCCTGACCGATACAGCGCTCGACCACCCCGGCGAGCCGGGGCGGCAGACTGCGCCCGGCACTGCGCAGCCGCACCGCCACCGTGGGCTCCTCCAGCCCCATCAGATGCGCCGTCTGGCCGGCACTCAGCGCCATCCGGCAGCGCAGGACCACCACGTCGGCCTGCGCGACAGGCAGCTGCCGGTAGACCTCGTCCTCCTCAAGGGGAGCGGAGGAGTGCACGCCGTGCAGGGTGGAGTCGACCAGCCCGCCCAGCACCGCCCAGGCCACGGCCTCGGGGCGGGAACTGCTGATGACCGAGGGCCAGATCGCCGCCAGCGTGGCGAACGCGGTCCCCGCGATCCTCTCGCTGAGGTCGGCGTCGCCCACCCGGGTCAGGATGTATCGCACGTAGGCCTCACGGTGCAGCTCACAAAAGGCCGTGTACTCCATCGAGGGCATTTCAAAACCGTCAGCATGCGTCATGGAAGGCAGGCCAGAGGAGCTCAAGGGCGGACGAAGGGACGGCGGCCGCAGGCGGAACACCTCCGGACGGCCGCCCGGGGCAGAGCTCACCCCTGGCCGCCCGAGGGGCGGGGCAGGACCGGCTCATCGGGACGCTCTCCCACCGAGGGATCCCATTGGTTCAAAAATCCGTAGTGCACCGCCTCCCACAGCGGGCGCACATCTGCGGGAAGCGCTCCCACCGCTTTCACGAACGCTCCCGTCATCTCCCACGTCGGCACCAGCCGCTCCTGAAGCAGATCGACGATGTCCTGCCCATCCACACCGCTGTGCTGGGAGATCCGCTCCACGGTCGGACTGCCTGCGGCCAGGTACAAGCCCCGCAGCGCTGCGTGCAGACGAGCCTTGGCGATGTCGAACGAGGCCCGGCTGGGCGGGATACGGCCCTGCGAAAGATCCCAAAGCACAGCGAGGTCGTCCACAGGGTGCTCGAAAACCGCGGCCAGGGCCGCGACCACATCCCACCCGGGCGAGCGCTCACCCGACAGGACCCGCGACAGGTACGAGGGAGACCACCCCGTCCGCTGCGCGATGTCCTTGATGGCCATGCCGCTGCGCGAGTGCAGATGAGACAGCGCATCGGCCAGCAGGGACTGCGCCCGGCCCGGACCGTCACGCAACGGCCCTGCCTCACCTTGCCTGCCCGGGGGACCCTCCTCGGACAAGGCGCCCTTGGGAGGCGCCTTGCCCAGATGGGTGGCTGCCGTGTGCTCCCTGGCCCGCCGCTCCATCTGCCGCTGCACCTCCTGCTCGCCCCAGCGCGAACGGGCTGTGGGAATGCTGACCTGTGCCGCCTTGGCCACCGCGGCCCAGTTCTGGCCGGCCGCCTTCGCATCGCGGACCGCCGCAGCCACGTAGTAGTCGATCTCCCGCGCCAGTTCACGGGCCCGCTGCAGCAGCGCGGGCAGCTCTTCGCGGTCCTCATACTCCGCGTTCAGCAGCCCCGTCGCCATCAGCTGCAGATCTTCCGCGATGTAGCGGCCCAGAGGCAGACCCGCCCGCGGACGCGTCAGATCCACCTGCCCGTCCCGCTCGCGCTGGGCCCGGCCGCGGCATTCCGTGCCGCAGTACTCGGGCTTGCGCCCGACCCGCCCCGGAACATGGGGAATGTGCGAGCCGCACCGGCGGCACTTTCCAAACTCGCTCTCGCTCGTGACCACGTCGCGGCCACCCTTCCTGTCGTGCGGTCAGTTTCTCTGCGGGATGTACACACCCACCCCGCCGAACAAGCGGACCAATGCCCTCCGCATGTCGGGCCGGGGACGGGCCCCCGCCCGGCGGCCGGCGCGGTCTCCCGCGCGCGGCCGCCGGACAGGGCAGAAACCCCCTAAGAAGAGCTGGCCCGCTGGTAACTGACGCGAGAGCGCGACGCAGCAGACAGCAGCGTCAGCACCATCGCCACCCCCATCGGCGCCCCCCACGCGCCCGACAGGAACACGAACGGAGCCACCGTGAGCGCCACCACAGCACGCACCTCGAGCGTGACGGCCCAGGCACTACGCACCTGGCCGCCTTCACCCGGAGTGACGCTGCTGTTAGCGTCAAACCCCGACGCGGCCCCCAACAGGGCCGCGGGCAGGAAACGGTCGGACATTACAGATACCCACTTTCTGTGTCGCTGACTGAGCAGTGAGGGGCCCCGGCGTAACTGGTGGCCACCGGGCCGGGGCCTACTCGCACAACGACGCTAACGGGCGCAGACCCCCCTCATCCATCCCATCCGCCAATCGTGCAAATCATCTAGCAGTTGGTGATGAGAAACCCCGTCGGCCCCTGCCGACACGGCCGGCTGCAATTTCACCGGCCGCTCCCGAACGCCGTAAAATCAACACTAAGAAACCGTGCTTCGCCGTGATGCAGTCAGAAACGGTCAGAAAGCGATCGACCCCGCCGCTGTAATTCAGATAGTCATGCGATAGGCTTGGCAGGGTCATGCCGAAATGATCCTGGTGGTGAAAATCCTCCCGTCCGCCGGAGTCCACCCCGGCGTGTACACTCCTCCACTCCCGCAGCCACCCGCGCGCCAACAGGACCCGGCCCGCGCCCGACATGCAGCGACCGCGCGGCGAAGCCCGCGAATGCGACGGACTCGCCCGCCATCTGGCCGGAACGCCCGGCCCTATGCACCGACGATGACGGTGTGACTTTTGGGCTGTTCTGCCGCATCTTCCACGGGACGAAGCCGCTAGCAATCGATTCGCCTGGTGGCGGTGCACCCGGATCTCGCCACCGTCCAGCCGCAACTCCAGGCCTTCGGCCGCCGGCGACTCACGGTAGGAGCCAGCCCCGGGACTGCGTGGCGGGTTCGGAGTCGTGCATGGGGCTTCAGGGCAGGCCGAAGGGAGTTGTGCGTGCCGCCCGTACCCGCTCTGCCCCCTGACGCTTCGTCGGACGGGGGCACCGTCGTTTTGGGCTGGGGTCAGTAGGTGCCGTTCTCGAAGTCCAGATTGACGGGATGGCGGGGGAAGCGTGAGGTGATGTCTGTTACTGGAACGGAGTCATCAACGACGTTGACTCGCACGTCATCCAGCCAGATCTGCCCTGTGCGCTCCATGACTGCCCCGAAGTTGATGTAGGCAGCGTTCTCAGGAATGTCCAGCGCAATACTGTATCTGCGCCAACCTACGCTTCCGGCGATGCGGCGTTCCGGATTCTGCATGTTGTCGAAAGCGAGAGTGTGATCGTGAGCGTCGTCCACTCTCATCCAGACGCCGGCCCAGCCGACTACGTCCCGAGCCTTCACCATCGCCGTCACCTGGAGCCGCGTGCCTCGATAGTCATCCGCCTTGATCGTCTGCACCAGCCCGGCGTAGCCAGCGGGGTTCTCGTGGCGGGAGCGGATGTAAGCGCTGGCCCTGCCTACAGAGAACACTTCCAAGTCCAAGCCGACCTCGTAGTCCTCGGGCACCGATCCCGAGACGCTCCACCCTTTCGGTGTGGTGTCCTGGGGGGCGACGGACGGCCGGCGCACATCTATCTCAGCAAGAATCTTGGTGGTCTCTGCCCGGGTCCGATCTGCTTCGGCCTCGAACTTCCGCGCTTCCGCAAGTGCCTTGGGCCGAGTCGTCCAGTAGGTAGTGAGTACGACGGCGACTCCGCCCACTATCGGACCGATGAGTCCTAACAGTGCTGTCCCCATGAGCCCCCCAGAGGTGTGGCTTCCGTCACAGCGCCAAAGCGAGGATACGGCCGTGCGGGGGACAGCGCGTGGGATGTGGAAAATCTACACCGGTGACGTCCGCCCCGGACCCCTGCCTGATGACCAGGAACAGCACCCAAGCTCATCGCCGCCAAAGCCATGCACCTGATCAAGAGACAGCGAACGCTCGCGGCGGACGCCCGTGCGACGTGCGCATACGCACTCCCGCTCGGCGCCGACGCAGAGATCGGCACCCGCCCCGACTGGGAACCCGTCCGAGCCGTGCTGTGCAGTTCGGAGTCCGACGGCCGACTCCCGTATCCGCGGGCTGGGAAGGAGCTCGTCTCTCTATTGCGGGGCGTCAGGGGTGGTGAGGTTTTGCAGGCGCTGGCAGACTTCTTCGGGTTGAATGTGGCTGAGCCACTCGCTGAGGCCGGCAGCCATGACCAAGGGTCCACGCCAAGTAGTGGCCGACGAGTACTGGCGTCGGGCGGTGAGCGGCACGATGTGACCGGTGACCGATCCGCTGGTGACCGGTCACGCGCATGGCTCAGCAGCGGATCGGTCACGCGTGACTGATCCAGGCCTGGGCGGACTGGTGACCGATCGGCGGCCCCTGGGTCACCGGTCACGACCGATCATCATCGGCCTCGCTGCGCCGGCGGCAAGGCCAGCGGCACGTGTCGCGGGTGTCCCCGAGGTCAGTCACATGCGATCTCATGGTGGCGGGTCGGGGGATCGGTGAGTTGCGGCTGGTGACCGGTCACTGCGCACCGTGTGCCAGGATCGGTCACCAGTGGAGGCGTAACCGAGCAGCCCCCAGATGAAGGGTCGGTCACCGGTGACGACCGATTCTCTCTGACCGGTACCCGGCTTCCCACGCAACGCCACCCGGGCTCGATGTCCGGGGTGCCTCCGCTGTCAGCCGTGTCTGATCCCCTCGGCGCCTGTTGACTGATGCCGCCATCGGTCAACAGGCGGACGGTGACGGATCTGGGTCTTGCCGGCTGGTGACCGATCGCTACGTCACCGGTCATCGCTTGTGATCGATACGAGGGGCCGCCTACGGGTGACCGGTGAGTTCCGTGGCGACGGCTGGTGAGCTCGGCTACCCGGTGACCGGTGACCGGTGAGCTTGCGGCGCTGTTGGCTGGGGGTGGGTGGCCGGTTGGCGGGGAGCCGCCTTGCACCGCGGATCGATGCGGGCGTGGATTCCCCGGTGTCGGCAGGGGCGATTTCCAACCGCACGTCGGCTAGATCGTTTGCAGCCTCCGGTCGTGGATAGTCAAGAGAGCGATGTCGGAGGGGCGTTTCGGATCGATTCGGATGGTGTGGTGGTGGTCTTGTCGTGGCCGGGGGAGGGTGAGGAGCGGCGGCGGATGGTGGGAGCCGCAGTCGGCGGACCGGCGGATACCGGGATTTACCGTCGGCGCGCTCACTTTCACGTCCCTGGGGGCGGTGGCCCGGAGGGCCTGCCGGTGAACCTGACTGGGGGTGGGTGCTGGCTTCGTACTGGTGTCAGATGGAACTTTCGTACGGCTTCTATAGACCCGTGGTCGTGACCGGTCCGCAATTCGCCGTTCTGGAGGAAGCTCTGGCGGGGGAAGTCTCCGCGGTGTGTGCGGCGGTGGCGGGCATCCGTGCGGAGTGGGCTTCACGGCGGCCTGCTGGTGAGTCGCAGGCGCGTGCAGGGCTGCTGGGCGCCGCCCGGCACGCGACTGCCGCTCTCGCCTGATCGGGGTTGCCTGGAACGCGGCGGGGCCTGCAGGCCGGCCCTGCCGCGTTCGATTTGTGTCTGGCCGTCAGCTTGTGATGCGCTGGGCGATCAGTGAAGGGTTCTGTGACAGGACCCGGTTGATGGTTTCCTTCGTCGCGTCGTCGAGGCTGATGTCGTACGTCCGTGCCATTTGCTGGAGCCGCGAGATGGTTTTGCGGACCGAGGTGTGGTTGTCGGTGGTCCATTCGATGTGGAGGAGGTCGCGGTAGAGGACCTCGGAGGTCTCCTCCACGTCCAGGCCCTGCGAGACGACCTGTCGGGCGGCGTCGTGGTCGGGGGATTCGCCGTCGGTGTGCCAACGGGCCAGAGTGTGGGCGGTGTCGGTAATCCGGGACAGGACCTCCTGGATGATCGGGTCGGCCCAGGGCAGCGTCCGCCCCGCGAACGGCTTGCCGCGCACGAGTGCCATTGCGGCCTCCAAGTGTGCGGTCCCGGCACCCGGTCCTGCGGCCAGCCCTCGGGCGGCGAGAGCCTTGAACTGGGCCCAGTCGGAGGTGACCGACGGATGGAACGCATACCCGGTACCGCTCTTGGGTCGGGGGAGCAACGGCTGCCCGTCCTCAGTGGTCCCCAGGCCCGAGCGCAGCTCCGAGAGGCGGGACTGCAGGGTGCGCGGACTCCACGGGTTGACCGGGTCCATCGCCTGGCACAGGTAATCGACCGTGCGCCCGGGGCGCAGGTGGATGAGGGCTGCGAGGGCGGTGGTGCGGGGGGCGTGCGCGCAATGCACGCCGTTGATTCGCAAGGGTCCAAGGATCTCGACACAGACCCCGGACCCGGGCGTCTCGCTGTCCGCTGGGCCCGCGGCTTGTCGCGGCACAGCCGCCTGGCTGCCCTGGTAAGACTTCTGCGGTTCCTCGCCGGACGCCACGGGTTCCTCAGCAGAGGTGTCGGCCACAGAGGGGGCTGGGGGAGTGGTGGGTTCGGTGGTGAGGCCGGCGAGGAGGGCTGGGAAAGGGTTGCCGGGGTCTTGGGCGTCTTGGCTGGTGACGCGAAGGGTCAGGGGCTGCCCGGTGGCGGCCGGCTGCTGGTGGCTCTCGGTGAACCCCCATGCCCCGGTAGCCGGTGCAGGGTCCTGGGTGGAAACCTCCAGAGCGTGGATGTACTGCCGGTACTGCTCGTCGGTGACGCGCTGGAGTGCCATCGGCAGCCCAAGCGCATCGAGGTGGGCGTCTTGGTCGCGGGTCGCATCGAGGATCTCGGCGTGGGGGAAAGCGCGTCGGGTTGCGGGGGTGGCCGGCAGGACGACGGCGGTCTGCAGCCTCCTGCCGGCGGTGAGGGCGTCGGCGAGCTGGGTGAGCTGCTCCTGGTCGTACTCCCCTGCTGCGATCAGCAGCCAGGGCAGGACCTGTTCGCCGCTCTGGTGGGCTTCGAGGAGGAGCGCGCCGAGGTCGGCCGCGACGGCGGGCAGGTGGGGCATCGTACGGACCCGGCCCTGTGGCAGCAGCCCGGCCAGGCGGGTGCCGAGCCCGGCGGTCAGGATCTCGCTGTAGTCGGTCCACTTGCAGGTCCCCAGCTCCAGCGCCAGAGCACGGGCAACTTCGAGGACCTCGTCGGGGGTGCCGTCCAGGAGCAGGACACGGCAGGTCATGAGGTCAGCCAGGAGCAGGCCCTCGGCAGTGCCACCCAGGGTGACCAGCCCGGGATACGGAGCCTCGACGTCCTGCAGGTCTTCCGCAGCCACCAAGACCGCCTGACGGTCCAGGGCCCAGGTGAGGGCGTCGGGGCCGGCGATGAACGGGGCGATCGACTCGGCGGGTTCGTCCAGCAGCAATGTGACACTGCCAGCCGCGAGGTGGACGCCGCGCAGCGCGGGGAGGGTGCGACCGTCCCGGTCGGCGCGGTGGGCCAGGGTCCGCAGGATCTGGTCCAGGAGCTCGACGTTGGCCGCTTCGGCGGCACCGAGGAGCTGTTCGAGGGTGGTGGGGTCGCTGTCCTGGGCGATGGTCTGGCCCGCGCGGCGCCGGCGCTGCTGCAGGACCCGTCGCACCCCCAGAGCACCGGCGAGCGAGGCTGCGAGCAGCGTCCCGATCCCGGCGACCATCGCCCAGTTGACGCTGCTCGCGGTGGCGCCGGCCCGCGGGGCGGCCGTCGTGGGGGCGTTGGCCGGGTTCGGTACGGGTGCGGGCGTGGGCTGCTGCGGGAGCGGGGCCGGCGACGCCGGCTTGGTCGGAGCGGGAGTGTGGGCTGGGGCCGTGGACGGTGTGGGGATCGGCGGCGTGACGGCGGGGGGAGCCGGGGCCAGGGTCACGATCGTCTCCCCGGGCTGGGACTGTGCTGGGGTGGGGGAGGCCGGGGCAGGTTCGGGTGCCTGCGCGGTGCCGCCAGCTTGGGGAAGGGTGAGCTGCTGCCCGGGGTAGATGAGATCGGGATTGGTGAAGGAGCTGCCATCGGGCATCGGCTTGCCCTGGTTGAGGTTGAAGATCTCCTGAAACCGGTCCGCGTCCCCGAGCTGCTCGTCCGCGATCAGGGAGAGGCTGTCACCCTCCCGTACTCGGTACTCGCTGTGCCCGTTCGCGGTTACGGGGGTGAGGCCGTCGTGGGCCTGGGGCTCTGCGGATGGCGCGGTGACGGCGTCGGTGGGCAGGGTGAGGGTCCATCCGGGCTGGATGGGCCGATCGGCGTGGAAGGTGTTGCCGTCGGCCATGGTGCGGCCCTCGTTGAGGGCGGCGATGTCGGTCCAGCGCTCGCCGTCACCCAGGGTCTGCTCGGCGATCGACCACAGGCTCTCAGCCGGCCGGACATCGCGCACCGTGTGCGTCACCGATCCTGTCCTGGCCTGCTCACCGGCTGATGCGGCGCCAGTGTCGGCGGTGCTCCCGGCCGGGGTGCCGGGAATGGCGGTCGCGCTCACGTTCAGCGCCGACGCGGAGGCCGGTGCCGCAGCGGCCGGTGCGGCGAGGGCGGTTCCGGTGGGCAGGGCGAGCAGGATGGCGCCGACGAGGGCAGCGGCGGCCCGCTGCCCGACCAGGCCCCGGATCTGCGGGGCTGCGCGGCCGCGCAACTGGGCGGGGATTTCCAGCAGGACCGCGCACGCGAACAGCGTCCACCCTGCCCAGCCGACGGCGGCGAGGGCGAGGAGGAAGACCTGGCCGGAGTCGTCGGTGGACAGCAAGGAGCCCAGGGCGGCGAGTGCGGGCGGCCCGACGAGGGCGGTGGCCCACCACAGCAGCACGGGCAGGGCGCCGAGCAGTGCGAGCAGGACGGCCAGGCTGACCAGACCGCGCAGCAGGGCGGCCGCGGTACGCACCCCGCTTGCCCGGTGCGGGCCGAGCGGCTTGCGGGTGGTGGGCTTGGGCATGGAACGGGCCCCTTCTTGAGCGGGTTCGCTATTCGGGCTGGGTGACGCCGTGCAGAAGGCGGGCGGTGCCGTGCCCGGTGACCTCCATCGAGCCGACCCCCACGATCGACAAAAACTTCGTCGCGTACGCGCCGCGGACCGTCACGGTGAGCTGGGTACGGTCCGCAGACAGGGAGGTCGAGCCTTGGCTGCCAGCCCGAGCGAGGTAGGCCTGGGCGGCTGCCTGCGCGGCCTCGGGGTCGACTTGGATCCCCACTCCGTTGACGGCGGAGGCGGGGTCGATGGCCTGGCCGGCGGCGCGGGCGGCTTCCATCGCGAGCGCGTCTGCGCGTTCGGTGGCGCGGAGCTTGCCGCCGCCGTCGATGGCCAGGCCGATGATGCCCAGCAGCGCGATGGTGACGATCGCGGTGTAGATCGCGATCCCGCCTGCGTCACCACCGGGCCTTCTCCCGGCTGGGGCCGATGCTGGTGGGGGTGTGTCGGGCATGGGTTACCCCTCCCGGGATCGGAACGCGTCGACTACGGACGTGAACTGACTTGTCATCGTCCGGGACCCAGGAACTCCAGGGAGCAGCAGGTCGGACAGCGGCACCGTGCACGAGATCGTCACCGTGACCGTGCCGACTTGTCCGAGTGGAACGGTGAGGCCGGCCGTATCGGCGGTGACGCTGGTGGAGGCGCAGCGGATGCCCTGGTCGTTCAGCGACCGGGCGGCCGCTTTGGAGGCTTCGGCCTCGGCGCCAGTGGCGGTGCGGGAGATGGAGGCGGCGCGGGCCGCGTCCTCGGCCGCGGCGTCGATCTTCGCCCCGGAGGTGACGATGCGCCCGCCGGCGATCGCCATGCACAGCAGCATCAGCATCAGCGGCGTGACGATCGCGGCCACGATCGCCTCACTGCCCCGGTCCTCCCGCAACCGTGCCCGCCAGCCGCCTCGCCCCTCGCCCTGCTTCATGCACCGTGTGCTCATGGGGCCTGCACCCACCGCTCGCGGGGCGCGCCAGCCGACTGCGACACGCTCAACCCCGCGATCCCGGGGATTAGCGACGGAGCGAGACCGCTCACGGTCACCTGCACCTCGCCGACGGTGCTCCCGGAAGTGCTTACCGTGCTTTGGGCCAGGCTGGTGCCTGCGATCCTGTCCAGAGTCTCGCGGGCCCGGGCGGCTCCCGCGCCGTCAGGCGCCTGGTAGGTCCGCGCCGCGGCGACGCCTTCGCGGGCCGCGGTCAGCGCGATGTTGCGGGCGTAGACCCACATCGAGGCCTGCACCACCGCGATGGTGACCAGGATGACGAACGGGAAGACGATCACCATCTGGATGGACGACTCTCCCCGATCGCCCCAGTACCTGCCCGTGCCCGTGAGGTTGGGCGCGGCCGGCACCGGTACGGACCCCTCGTGCTGCGGCATGCTCTCCCCGCCTCCCCTGTCGCCTGCTGTCGTATCTCGCGGGTCAGATGCCGGCGAGCCTGGCGTTGTAACGGGTGATGAGGAGCGCGATGCCGCCCGCGATGGTGATGGCGCCGGCGACGGCGGCGACCCAGATGATGATCGTGGTGATCGAGATGTCCCCCCGGTCATCGGCACCGCCCTGTTCGATGCGGGACTTCAGCCACTGGGACGCGCGGATATAGGCCTTGGTCATGACGACTCCTTGCTGTGGGTTAGGTGTTGAGCATGCGGATGATGGCGGGGAAGGCGATCAGGAGCATCACCAGGACGGCAAGGAGCGCGCCAGGGGCGGTCATCTTCTCGCTGTCGGCGTTGGCGGCCGCAGCCTGAGCCGCCAAGAGCTCGGTGCGAAGGTTCTTCGCTCGGGAACGGAGCGTGGAGTACACGGAGGCACCGTCGTCGGCGGACTGCCGCATGATCGCTGCCAGATCGTCGAGGACGGGCAGGTCGAGTTCTGCGGTCAGGCGGGCCAGCGACTCCCAGTGCGCGACCTTGTCGACGTGCGAGCAGGCGAGCGCGCCCTGGATCCGCTGGAATGCCCACCCGACACCGACTTGCGCGGCCTGTTCCATGGCTTGTTCGGCGGACACGTTGTTGGCGCGGCGCAGCGCGACGAGGTCGAGGTAGGCGGCCATGGCGTGCGCGAACTCCGCCCTCGCCCGGCGTGCTTTGTCGCGCAGGGCCAGGTCGGGGGTGAACCACAGGACGAGCGCTGCCAGGAGTCCCACAATCGCGGGCAGGTACAGGGGCAGGCCCAGCAGCAGGAGCGGGATCGTGGACAGGGGCGGCAGCAGCAGCCCGCCGGCCGCCAGAGCGGCCTTCGTCAGGAGGAACCGGGCCGGGGTGGTGCCGGTCAGCGCGAGATCCTTGTACGGGATCCGAACGCCCGGCGCGTCGGCGAGGTGCTCGAGAAGCCACCGCCCCCACAGTTCGTCCCGGTCCACGCCCTCAGCCTCGGTGCGCGCGGGCGCAGGAGGCTGGTTTAGACGGTCCAGGGCGGGGCCGAGCGCGGGGGCAGGCCGCAGGACTTCGCGGACCAGAAGGGCAATGCCGGCGCCGATCACTGCCCCGGACAGGAGCGCGGCAACGGGCATCACCGGGTCACCTCCACATTCTCGTGACCAGTCACGTCGACCACGGGGGTGGGCGTGACGGCGCTACGCGGGTCGCAGATCAGGAAGCGGGGGACGGGTTTTGTGTCGGCGATCTGTCGCATCAGGGCGAGGACTCCGACGAAGCCGGCCGACAGGACACCGAGGACGAGCTGTCCGAGGAGCGTGCCGTAGGGGGCGGTGTAGGAGGGGATGAGGAAGCCGGCGGCGACGACACCGAGGGTGATGATCGTCATCCACCGCATCGTGGTCCGCGGCTTGGCCCGGTCCGCCTCGATCACCCTGCGCCGGGCCACCTCTTCATGTACCGACACCGCGAGATCATCCAGGGCCTGCGCGAGGCCCGGCCCACGGTCGGCGGCCGACAGCACGAGCGCGGCCACGACCTTGTCGGCCGTAACGTCGTTCAGGGCGTCACCGAACACGCGCAGCGCATCGACGGGCCGCCATCCGACCTGCAGCCGGTCCACCAGGTCACCGACCTCAGCGGCGACGTCCTCAGGGCAGCCCTTTCGGGAGATCTGCAGCGCTTCGTCCAGGCCGCGCCCTAGGCGCAGCGTCCCGGCCAGACGCTGCGTCCAGTCGCCCAGCGCCTCCAATTTTCCGATCCGTGCGCCCGCGGATTTCGTCGGTGCCAGCAGCCAGGGAACTCCGGCCACGGCCAGGAACAGCATGGCCCCCGCGATGAACACCCCGCTCACCAGCCACAGCAGCATCCCGCCCAGGGCGGCGGCGGCCAGCCGCGTGCGGCGGCCCATCCGCGCGTCCCGGCTTGCCAGAGCACGCCCGGCACGCAACCGTGCCGTCAGCCCCGGCCCCTTCGGGGCGGTGGTGCCCACGACCCCCGCGGCCAGGCCCACCAGGCCGCCCGCGAGCGCGAGGCCGGCCAGGACCCACATCAGCAGCACGGTCACAGCCCGCCCTCCCTGACCAGCAGCGGAAGCCCGGCCGTCCAGGCCCCGGCAGGATCCATGAGCAGCGCGCCGTCGAAGCCTGCGCGCCGCAGGTCGTTGATGCAGCGCGGTTGCATGAGCGGCACCGCCCGGTGCTCACCCCACTCCGGGCGCGGCCCGAAGATGGCGTTGGTCTCCGGCCGTCCCCCTTCCCCGATGCCGGTGACCTCGAGGATGTGGGAGATGAACCGGTGGCGGTGCCCACCGATGGTCGTCTCATCGATGGAGGAGACGAAAACGATGAAGTGCAGCCCGTTCGCCGTCTGCCGGTAAGCCAGGCCCTCGCTCATGTTGGCCTGCGCCAGAAGGTAGAGCTCGGCGATCCGGTCGAAGACGACGGACGGGTGGATGGCGTGCAGGGTGGACAAGTTGCCGCCCATTCCGTTCGTCATCGCCTGCAGCATCGCCACGATCTCCGGGCCTCGGACCTCACCGACCACGATCCGCGTGAGCGTCATGCGCAGCGCCCGGAACATAAGATCCATGAGCGTGATCTCGCCGGCGGCCTGCCCGGCGACGATCTCGCCGTTGGACTCGCGCGCCTCCATCGGCACGACCTGCCGGTGATAGCTGTTCTCGTGCGCGAAAAGCTCGAACTCGCTCTCCAGCGTCGCGAACCGCTCGTCCGGGTCGATCTCCTTCAGCAGAGCGCGCAGCAGCGTCGTCTTCCCGGCCGCCTGGCCGCCCACGACCATGACGTTCTTCCTCGCGCGCACGCATGCGCGCAGGAACTGCTCCAGGGTGGAGTCGAGCATGCCCAGGTTCACGAGGTCGGGCAGCGTCGCATGGCGCATGCTGTGCCGGCGGATCGTCACATAGGTACCGGGGGTGACCGTGGTGATCGCCTGCAGACGAGATCCGTCCGACAGGCGCAGCGCCAGGAACGGATCCGCGGTCGACAGGCTCCTCTCGTTCTGCCCGGTCGTACGTCGCGCCAGGTCGTGCAGGAGCTCGCGCAGCTCCTCATCGGAGTCGGCCACCGGTGCCACCTGGATCCGGCGCCCGTCGCTGAAGTCCAGCCAGGTCTGCGCGTATCCGTTGATGAAGATGTTCTCCACCAGCGGGTTGTCCAGGTGCTGCTGGAGGCGCCCGGCCCGGAACTGCAAGTCGAACACGGCCTGCGCGATCGCCGCATCCTCACCCGCGCCCGTGGCTGACCCGCGCTTGACAGCCTCGGCATCCGACCACACCGCCACCTGCTCATTGATCAGATGGCGGCCCTGCTGCTCCTGCGCCGCCGGGCTCAGGCCCGGGCGCGTGCGCAGCAGGTCACTGAGTCGGTCACCGACCTCCCTCTTGATCAGGCGCACGGCTGCGTAGTCCACCACCACAGGCACGGATGGTGCTGCAGTGGCTGTGGGAACGCTCGACAGGGCGCTGCGGGGATCAATGGGTCCCGCACCATTCGGCGCTGGGTGCGCAGAGGGGGCGCGGGGGCCGGCCAGGCGGGCGTGCAGCGAACCGGCCGCGAGCTGGGGGTCGTTGTGGAGCGGGTTAGCGCGCACCGTTCACCGCCCATCCACCAGAACCAACGGGAGGAGGCGCCAGGCGCGAGCGCCGGATCGCCACCAGTTCCTGCAGGCGCACTGCGGCAGAGCGCGCGGAGCGCATCAGGGGGCCGGACTCGAACCTGCGGGGTTGTTCCGCCCCGTCGGAGAGCACGGCGGCTTCGTTGGGCCGCCACGGCATCACCGCCGTCACCGTGACGTCGAGGTGCTTGCGGACCTCTTCCTTGGAGAACGGCCCCTCGTCCACCATCAGCAGTCCGATGTCGGCGCTGGCGCCGAGCTGCTCACGCAAGGAGGCCAGGCGCACCTGGGCCTGCTGAAGGCTCCGCAAAGTGTTGCGGGCCACGACCACCACGACATCGGCCTGCTGCGCCAGCACTGCCGACGCCCCCACCATTCCGCGACGTCCCAGATCGACGAGCACGTCGTGCTGGTGTGCCTCGATCCCAGCGAACAGGGAGGCCAGCGGCTTCCATACAGGCTCCATCGCGGACGCGTGGGCGGGATCGTAGAGACCGGGCAGTACCAACCGGTCACGGCTGCCGGCCTCGGTCACATCCACCAACTGACGCCAGAACGCCTCCGCGAGCTGTCCCTGCCGCGCGGCCAGAGCCAGATTCCGCAGCCCATGAGTGCTGCCCACGGTGCCCTGCAGGGCGCCGGGCAAAACCGCGCCGCCGTCGGGGTCGGCTTCCGCCAGGACCACCCGATGCCCTTCCGCCAGCGGCCACGCAATCAGAAGCGCCATCGCCGTCGTGGTCACCCCCGGAGCACCCAACCCGCCGGCCAGCGCGATGACGGCCATCAGCTGCCCTCCTGGGGAGCGAGGATCAGCGCGACCGCACCGGTAGCCACCCGCGCCGCCAGCTCCGGGCCCTCAGCCACAGGCACCGCCACATCCACCACCACACCCGTCGCCGGAGCGGCCACCCCCACCGCCACCACCGTCGCGGCCACCGTCTTCGGCCCGGCAGGCTCTGCCGCCTTGCCCCCGGCCACAGCCGCCGCAGCCTGGTTGGGATCAGGCGTCGACACGATCAGAACCTTCTGCCCCGGCGCCAGCCGGCTCGCCGGCAGCTGCGAGGTCTTCAGCGCCACACCGACTAACTGCTCACCCGCCTTGATCAGCGACACCGAGGTGACCTGACCGGGGGACAGCAGCGAACCTGCCGTCAACGCGACCGCGGCCCGCTGCCCCACCACACCGGCCTTCCTTGCGACAGGAACTGCCTTCACGGCCGGATCCAAGGCGAGCGAAGCGGGCGCGAGGTCCGCATCCGTGATCGCCGCCCCCACCGGGACGTCACGGGTTACCACCAGAACGGCGGTGCGCTGCCCGGATGCGGTGAACAGCAACGCCCCGGACAGACCGCCGGCCGCGATCAGCGCGACGGACAGGGCGATCAGCCCTGGCCTGCGTCGCCGTTGGCGCACGATGCGCGGCGCGGCGGCCGGCTGCGCCCCCGGACCGCCGGGACCGGGAACGGAGCGGCCTGGCGCGGGTGAGGTGGTGGTACTCACGTGCTGTGCCTCCAAAAGAGAGGAAAGAAAGTTCTACGGATGGCCAGCTGGGCCGCTACTGACCGACGACCTGCAACTCTCCGATACGAACCGGGACCTGAGAGGTACGGGTGGTCGTCAGATCACCCTGCTGGCCGCCCCCGACCCAGTGCACCGCCCAAGTAGTCGTCGCGGTGACCGTGTACTCACCGACCCGGGAGTACCCGGCGGTGCCGCACTGACCGTTGGCCTTGCTCGGCGGCGTCAGGCCGAACGCCGGGCTATACGGGACACCGGGGAACGGACAGGACACCGTTGTGCCATTGCCGAAATTCCACACCACGTTCTGCACCGTCGCCGTGGCGGTCACCGTTACCCCGAGAGCGGTAGCGCTCGCGGACGTCGGACCGGTCGTCTGCGGGCTCGACCCGTTCCACACCCAGATGGGAATGCCGACCGTGCCCGTGCCGCCCGGATTGGGCGCGATGCCGATGTCCGCGCCCAGCAGCCGCATCTTCGTGACTGCCTGCTGGGCCAGGGCTTCGAGGTTCGGGCCGCCGCCGTATCCCGGCGGAGGGTTCTGCCACCACCGGAAACCGCCGTTCAGCGGCTGGCCCGGACACTGACCGTTGTAGATGGCCCCGTCCCCGGGAGCATGCCCGGCCCACACCGGGTCTTCGGCTGGCGGCTGAGGCTCCAACAGCCGCCAGTAGCAGGAACTGGACTGATCGAACCAGCCCGACTCTTCGTCGTGGCACGGCACCTCGAACTGCCCGCCCGAGCCGTCGCGAGCCATGCACTTTGTGGTGACGCCGTCACTCTGCCCACCGCCGTTGCCCCCATCCCCGGGAGCGGGAGGCTTCTCCCCTCCAGAGTGGATGATGCAGTCCGGGATGTTGGGCGGGCACTCAGTTCCTGGCCCCGGACTCGCAGCAGCGGTACCGACAGGTAGTAGGAGCAGCGATAACGTAATGGCTGCTGCCCAGGGCCATCGACCTGTCAGCACGTGCTGTCCCGCGAGATATCCGAGTCCCTGATCTGCCAGGTGCCGCCGATCTTCAGAGCCGCATAGGTGGCGGCATGGCGGCGATTGCTGTCGATGGTCTGAACAGGCTTGCCCGTGTCCTGTTCGACGGTGATGTAGTTGGTGCTGTCCACACAGTCGGTGATCGTCGCGCTGGGTGGTACGGAGGTCACGTCCATGGTGGACACCTTCGGGGCCAGGACAGGAGCGCCCTTGACGACCAGGTGGTTATCCACGTAGTACGCGCGCGTCGACTGCACCTTCGAGTACGCCTTGTCGCCGGCCACCTTCTCGATACCGGTGTCCTTCGTGGAACCGCTGGCATATACCTTCAGCTGAGCATCCCAGTACGCCCGGTAGACGCCGAGCAGCGCGGTCTTCTCGGCTGCTTGCGGATCAGCCGTCGGGCTGGGCGAGACCGTCGGGCTCGGTGCCGGCGGTGCGGACTCGTTGTCCTTCGTGCAACCGGCCGTGAAGGCCGCGATCGTCAGGGTGACGGCAGCGGCCGCGAGCAGCCGGCGGCGGACGGTGCGGGTGTGGTGCTGTCGTGCCGTTTTCACGGAGATCTCCCCGGGGTCACCTCGTGGGGCGAGTGGTGAAGGCCACCCGCCCCGGCCGCGTCATCGCTGGTGCAACGTGTTTGCCTCGTTGCGGTGCGTTGTAAAGCGCACGATACGACGTCAACGCCCCTGCTCCTATGGGGTTCTGGGGCGGGAGTAAATGAACGGGATGCTTTGCCCGAGAATGCCCTGGCGCATATGCCCAGCCTGGTATGCGAGGTGGCTGGATGTCGACCTCGCATGCCGGAGTGGGCAGGTCGGTGGCGAGCTTTATCTGGGTCGTGGCTGAATTCATACTCTCTGGCTCGTTCTTTGCTGCTGGTAATCCTTGCTGTGGCTGCTCACCGGTTTTCTCACCACCGGCTGCCGTGCGGGTCACGATCAGGTCGGTCACTCACTCACCAGTGGCGTTAGGGCGTGCCCAGGTGAAGGAGTAATCGCTGTAGCAGTTCGTCCTGGTTGTTCTGCGCTTCCCGGTAGTCCCGCCGTTCCGGGACGGACAGGGAACAGGGCGGATCGGGGTGTGTGCTCATCTGGGCTCCATGGCTCGTACGGGCCGGCTGTGCCGCCGTCGTTGGGCGGCGCGGTGGCTGGCGGGTGCGCTGCTGCGCCTGCCACGTGTGGGCTACAGGTGGGTCCAACCGCGGGGCTCGTTGGTACCGGTGAGGGGCGTCCAGATTTTGGCGCGGGGGCCGTGGGTTTCGAGGTCTTCGAGGGTGGTGGCGCCGAGGGGAACGTGGGTGGCGAGGCGGGTGACCAGGTCGTGGTCGGCGGTCATACGCCTCAGGTCTTCGATGCGGTTGGTGAGGGTGGGGCGGGGAGCGCCTGTGAGGATGAACAGGATCCGGGGGAAGCGTGGGTAGAACCGTTGCCAGGCGAGCGTGGCTCCCTGATCGGCGATGCTTGAGCGCCGGCCTGCCGGCTGGGGGGTGTAGCTGTGGAATCGGGCGTAGGTGATGAGCTTGCGAGCCAGGCGCTCGCTGCTCATGGTCGTACGGTCGATTTCGACGAACGCCCGGTATTGCAGGCGGCGTGGGCTGGTGACGGTGTAGTGGAACACGGCGTCCGCGATCAGGCGGTCTTCGCCGCCCGTGTCGGGGAGGCGGTGGGTGACTTCGGGAACCCAGTCCAGGGGCTCGTATTCATCGCCGTGGGAGCGGGCGTCGGCGAGGAAGGTGAGGTGGGCGCGCACGCCCGTGAGGGTGTGGGCGGCGCGCAGGGAGGCGCCGGTAGAGCTTTGGATGATGGTGGGGGTACGCCCGCGCAGTTCGGGCCAGTCTGCGACCGTCTGGGCGCCGGCCGAGGTGAGGAAGTGGGCGTGCATCCCGTGTCTTCCCCCGAGGACGGTGTGAGTGATCAGGCCGTCCGCGCGCAGCGGCGCGAGCACCTTGTGGATCTTTCGGGGCGGGGTGTGGGGGGTGAGCATCTGGTGGAGCTGGGTGGTGGTGAGCAGACGGTATTGGGAGATCAGGGCCAGGGCCCGGCGGGCATGCGTGTCTCCGGTGGGGGGCTGGAGCACGGGAGTGAGGCTCATCGGTACTGGTCCTTTGCATCGTCGGCGGATGTGGCGGGTGTGGTGCGCTTGTTGGTGAGGAAGCCGCGGACCTTCTGCTCTTGAGCGAGGGCGACCTCGGTGAGCACCGACAGGGGGCGGGCGCCGGTGTTGACGTGCGCGGCCTGGCGTAGCGCAGTGGTCTCTTTGGGCCGGGCGAGGTCGCCGAAGACTTCCTTCAGTTCGGGGCCGCGGATGCGCAGGGGTCCGATGCGCTCGCCGTGGATGGTGAACGACGCGTAGTGCCACCACCGCTTCAGTGCGGTCACATCGCGGGGGGTGACGGTGTCGGGCCACTGGTTGGTGATTTGGGTGATTGCCTCGATGGATCCGGCGGTCGTGGACAGGCAGGACGCGTTTTGCAGCAGGGCTGCCCGGGTTGTGGGGGAGAGGCGGTTCAGGAGCTGGGTCATGCCGTGCAAGCGGGCGCCGAACTTTCGCAACTGCTCGGTGATCTCCGCGAGGACGGTGTCGGAGCCTTGGTCGAGCGAGATCAGCTCGTCCAGATAGAAGCGGAAGGCGCGGCGCTTCTTCTCGGGAAGGTCTCTGCGGGACAGGCCGGCCCGCAGAAAGTCCCGCACGATCAGAGAGACAAGCAGCCGGTCGGTGGGCCCGGTCCCCGGCGGGCAGATCCACAGCACGTGGCCCTTGTCCATGGCGCGGCGGATGTCGTAGCCGCTGACGGGGCAGCCCAGGAATGCACGGACGACCGGGTTGGCGCCCAGTCGCTCCAGGGGGTTCAGCACGGTGGGCAGTGCTTCCTTGGGGAGGTCGGGGAAGATGCTCGTCCACCAGCGGCGGCTCTCCTCGTCCAGGGTGGCCACGGCCAGGCTCCTGAAGTGCGGGTCGGTCAGCAGCGGCCGGATCTGAAACAAGGTCGCCTGCTGCGTGGGGACGCGGGCCGCGACAGCGGCCGCGTTCACGGCCACCAGGGCCTCGACAGCCTTGGTCAGGACGGTAAGCGCGCGTGGCGTACCTGCGTCGTCCCATCCCAGGGGTGCTGCGAATGCTTCGACCACGGCGGCCGTCACCTCGTGAGGCGGCTGCCCACCGCTCATGTCGAGTAGGTTCCAGCAGCCCAGCAGATCGTCGGGCTGGCGCACGGTCAGGTCGAACAGGGCGAACCGCTTCATGATCTCCTGGTGGGCGAGGTAGCGGGCCGCGTCGGTGAGCGAGTCGCCGTGGGGGTCGACGAACGCGAGGCCGCGCCCGTTGTGGGCACTGGCGACGGCATGGACCAGGGCGCGCATCGTCTTGCCCCACCCGGCCTTGCCGGACTGGATTTCGAACAGGGTGTCGTCCTCGTGGGTGGCCAGCAGCCGCTCCCGGCCGTCCGGGCCTCGGTACCAGCCCTGCGGCAACAGGTCCTTGCCCCGCTCGAAGGTGGGCATGTCGCTTTCAAGGAGCGGCACCTGAGCCTGGCGGGTGGGCGGCTTGAGAAGTCCGGCGAGCTCCTCGACGTGCGCCCATCCGGCGCGGGCCGGCCGCATCAGGCCGCTGGACCAGCGCTCATCGAAGCGGTCCCGCCAGGGCCACCGGTCGGGGCCGATCCGTACCGGGCCGAGTGACCAGCCTTGGGAGGCGAGGCGGGAGGCTCCCGCGTAGACGTCCATGGCTGCCCCGATCCGCGCGAGGCGTGCTTCCGCGCGCCCGGCCGCATCGGAGGCGCAGCGTACGAGGATCTGCACGCGTACCAGGCCGGGGGAGTTGGCGAGCTTGCCGAGTACGGCATCTCGGTCGAGTCGGCGGGGCTGGGGTGACATGACCATCTGGCCGCGGCGGGTTCCCTGCCAATGGGCCGGGTCCAGGAGCCTGCCCAGAGTGGTGGGCATGCTGTCGGTGGAGTCCTGGCTCATCCAGCGTGCTTCGCGCTGGGCTTCACGGCGTGCTTGGTTGCGGGCCTGTTGCATGGTGTGGAAGCGGTGCGCGGCGAGCTGCCACCGGGAGGCGGAGGCCAGGTCGACGCAGACCTCGGCGAGATCACCGAGGTCGGCGTTCAGGTCGGCGACGGCGTCGATCAGCGGCTGCAGCGGATCCGGGTCCAACGGGACGTTTCGTAGCCGGGATCCCGGCTTCCCGTGCAGGGTCAGGACCGCCCGCACCGTGTGGTCACGCCGCTTGTCGGCGACCGGGTACACAGGCTTTGCCTGAACACGGCCACCGTAAGGGGTCTGTGCCAGCAGCGCGTAAGCGGAGGCGGGGGCTTCGATCCGGTAGGTGAGGGGGCGGGTGCCATCGGAGCGCAGCCGCAACCGCAGTGCACGGGCTCGCCGGGGCGTCCACCACGGGCCGGAGCCGGCGGCACGGACCAGTTGCATTCCCTGACGCCAGATCTGCTCCGCGCTCGGGTCGAACTCGCCAGCGGGCACCAGCTCCAGGTAGGTGCGCCGCGATAGGGCCTCTACGGCGAGGCGCTTTTGTAGGGCCTCCCATCCGGCCAGGGCGGCGGCCGCGACCAGCACCAGCCACCAGGAGTTCGCCACCGTCCAGTCGGCGACGGCCCCAACGGCAGCGAAGAGTTCGGCGCCCGCGCCGAGAGCTCCAGGCCCGGCTAAAACGTGGTGCGGGTCCATGTTCCGTCTCCGTTCTGGGTGAAGCGGATGGTCGCGGTGCGGCCGTCCATGAAGGTCCCGGCCGGGTCGGCTCCGGCCCACACGAGCCGCACCACCGCCCGCACCGCCTCCGGCTGGGTGGCGCTCGAACTGGCGCCGGTTGTGGGCGGGGTATCGCGGCGGGCGGTCGCAGCCTGGATCCGCACCTGCGTGTAGCCGGCCGTCTCGGCCAGCCACGCGGTACGGCTCAGGGCGAGAACCTGCTGCTCGGCGGTGGTCGGCAGATCTGCGGCGCTGGACTGGTCCAGGGCCTTTTGAATGACGGGGTCGGCGGCCGGCCCCGACCCGGGCGGCGGGAGTTCTCCCCGCCTGGGTGCGGGGGTGGCGCTTGCGGCTGTGGTCGGCGCGGGGGTGCTGCTCGGTGAGGGATCCCGAGGCGGCACCAGTACGGGGGGCGAAGGAGCCGGGTCGACCCGCTGCACGCCGGACGGGGACGCCGGCGCCGGCGTGGTGGCCTCAGTGCCCCCTGACCGTGCTGCCTGGGCCTGAGGTTCCGTGCGGCTCGTCGTGGGGGCCGCGCTTTCCAGTGCCGTATGCAGAAGGCAGCTTCCTGCGATGGTGAGGAGGGCGGCGACGGCGAGAAGGCGGCCGCCGCTCCAGCGGGAAGAGGTCACAGCAGCCTCGCCCCACCCGCGTAATCAGGCATGGCCGTAACGGGGTCGACGCGAACCGGCTTACCGGGCCGGGGCGCGTTGATCATCTTTCCGTCACCCAGGTAGATCCCGACGTGGTGGATGGTCGTGTCGGCAGTGGGGTTGTAGCCGTAGAAGACGAGGTCGCCGGGTTGCAGGGCGCCGAGGCCGGCCGCGGCGGGGATGCGCTGCCCCGCACTCGCCTGGGCGGCTGCCGTACGCGGCAGGGTGATTCTGGCCTGCGCGTACGCGTACTGGGTCAGCCCTGAGCAGTCGAACCCGGTGACGGTGCGGCCGTCCTGCCCGCCGGGGGAGCAGCAGATCCCGGTGGTCGGACCACTGGGCCCGCCCCCGCCCCAGGAGTAGGGGATCCCCTGCTGGGCGAGCGCTGCAGAGATGACTGCGGCGGCGTTCCCCGACGGGGCGGCCGGGACTGCGCCGAGGGCGTCGTAGCGGTCGATCCCGGACAACACGTCGTCCACATACGCCCAGGACGCGTTGTAGGTGTGGATGGCGGCGCGCAGCTTCTCGCGGTTGTTCAGGTCGCGGCCGTTGCCGCAGAGGTAGACGGCCGCTGAGGCGGCGGCGTCGTCGGCGTTGTGCGGGCTGACGGTTCCGTCGCCGTTCCCGTCCTTGCCGTAGGTGCGGAAAGTCGCGGGAAGGAACTGGAAGGGGCCGACGGCCCGTTCGAACTCGGTGTCGCCGTCCCAGTGGCCACCGTCGGTGTCCCGGATGGCGGTGGTGTTGCCGCCGGCTCCGGAGCCGTCCAGGCGAGGGCCCACGATGACCGGGGTGATGTCCCCGCTCGGATCCACCATGTGGCCGGAGGCGTGGTTCGATTCCACTCGCGCGATGCCGGCGAGGATCTGCCAGCGCATCCCCGTGCAGTCGCTGACGTGCGCGGTGACCTGGGTGGCACCGGTGATGTAGGCGGCGAGCATCCGCTGAGGGATGCCGGTGGCCGCGGCGCTCACCGGGCCGCGCTGTCCGGCGGCGGCTTGGCCGGCGGCGGTGGACAGCAGGACCGGAGCGGTGCAGCACGCGGCGGCCACCAGCAGGAGCAGGCCCAGGCAGCCCATTTTCTTCCAGCCCTTCACAGGTCACCGCCCTCACGGCTGCGGCGTTGGGCTGCGCGGGCCTCGAAGATTCCCCGAAGCCGTGCGGCGTTCGCCTCCGCCGGCGTCTGCGCACCGCTGGCCGACCGTGAGCCGGTATCGGTGTCGGGTTGCCGGGAACGCTCTGGCGTCGGGGCAGGGCGGGTGCTGTGAGCGGTGGGCAAGGGTGGGGTGGTGGCCGTTGGCGGGGTGGACTGGGTGGTGCGCGGCTTGGGAGTGCGGCTGGCGGCGGTGAGCGGAGCGGTATGGATCGCCGCGGCGATGGCGGTGTCACGGATGGCTCCGGCGGGGTCGTGGACCTGCCAGGCGGTGGCCAGCCGTTGGCCGGTGTCGTCGACACGGTCGCGGACGGCGCGGCCTCCTTGGGCCCACGCGTGCGCGTCGTCGCCCAGGTGGTTGCGGGCCACACGGAGTTGGGCCAGGGCGTCCTGGGTGAACTCGCTCTTCTTGGTCTTCGCGGCGTGCAGGGTTCGGGGCAGGCCGACGGTGGTGGCGTAGGCGACGCGGCCTGTGCGGTGGGCGATGCGGTAGCCGCGCAGCCGGGAAGCCCGCGCGTGGATACGCGAGCCCAGGAGCGGCCGGTCGGTCGCGGGGTCGTGCACGACTTCCCCGGTCTGCTTGTCGACCTGAACCTCGCCCGGCACAGGGGGCGCACCGCTGGCGGCGTTGTGGAGGGCGGCGGCTGCGGGGTGATGCCCGGGCGGGGGACCGACAAGCAAGGCATGCGCGCCGCGCAGGGCCATCGCGAGGGGGGCGATGCCTCGGCGTCCCTCGGTGAGCGCGTCCCCGATCAGTCGGCCGGGGGCGAACGGCAGACCGGTGCCATCCGTGAGGGCCGAGAGGCTGCCAAGGGAGCGAAGGCGCGATCCGAGCACGCTGTGCGCGGGCGACGGACCGAGCCCTGTCAAGGCACTTCCCAGTCCGCCGTGGCGGGGGCCGTGAACGGCGAGGGCTGCGCCGAACTCGCTGTTGTCGCCGGGCAGGTGGCTGCCGCCGATCTTCGCGAACCGCATCCTGGTCGTCATCCGCTGCCCGAACGTGGAAGCAGCGGCCAGCATCCGCCGGTGGAAGACGAGGAACGCCACCGCAATGGCATCCAACAGCAGCAGCCGCTCGACCATGAGATCGGGGCCGCTGCGGGAGAAGACGACGTCCACGGTGATCGCGAACAGCGGCAGGGTCATCGCGGTGACGAAGGACACCATGATCGAGACGATGAACATGCCGAACCAGCGCCACAGAGCCATCCGGGACGGGCCGGGCAGCATCGCCCACACCCACGCGACACCCCCGCATGCCGCGGCCGCCACGTCGCCGGCCTGGGAGCCGAACAGGACCAGCACCATCGACATCACCATCAGCGCGATCACGCAGACCGCGATCAGCAGGAGCAGGGCCGCGCCGACCCGGTCCCAGGTCGGCTCCTTCGCGTACGCGGCGGCAGCCTTGCCCGTGTCCCCGGCCTTGGACAGCTCATCGAGGAGCGTTTGGAATCCGGGGCTGGTCGGTGGCGTGAGCGGGTTGGCGGGGCTGCGCCCGCCGGAGGGGGCCAGCCCGGTGGGGCCCTCGCCGTTGCAGTACGCCTTGGCCGGGCCTCGCAGCAGCCGGCACGGACCCTTGTCCGGTGCTTGATTTGCACCACTCTTGGTCGTGATCCAGTGCATGTGGGCGTCGTAGGCGGCCTTGTCCGCAGGGTCCTTGGGGTCCAGGACCCGGCCGTACTGCAGAAGCATGTAGGGCTTGACGACGAGCGCGTTGGTCAGTGCGTCCTGGATCGGCCGGGCAACGGAGGCACCTTTGGCGTCCGAGTTGTCGCAGGCGTCTTTCACCGGGCCGACGATCACGTCGCATGGATCGCCTGCGCCGGAGGTCTCGCCGAAGTAGCTGCTGGTGGTGATCTGGGCGACCTCGACGGCAGCCTGGTGAGCCTGCTCGAGGGGACCGTTCGGCCCGAGGAGGTAGTCCGGGCGGATGAAGGCGCTCGCTGCGAAAGCCGCGATCACCAGCGTGAGCGCGATCTCCCCGAGCCCGGAGCCGACTTTGCCGCGCACGAACAGGATGAGGCCGAACACGAACGCCCAGCCCAGCAGGAGGCCTCGCAGGCCCAGCGCGCCGACGACGTGCGTGCCGTACGTGTCGGCGAGGTCCTGCGCGGGGGCGGTCAGCAGACGCAGCAGGGGGAACTCGAACACGAAGTCGACCGCCCAGCAGCACAGCCCGACCAGCATCCGCACCAGTGAGAACAGACCCCCCAGCACAAGGACCTGGACCTGGCCGACCACGTTCAGGACCGTGCCCCCATCGGCTGCCAACTCGTAGCCGTCCAGCGGCACACCTTCGGAACTGGCCACATTGAGAGGGGCCAGCAGCCCCCCGCCCGCAGTGTCGGCGTTCCCTTCGGCCGCGGCGGCGACCGCGGTGTTCACCACGAGGAACACGACCGTCAGCAGGGTGACGAACCCGGCCGCGCGCAGCGTCCCCCGGTCGATGCGGAAGCGGGTGATCACAGCCGCCGCCCCGCGGTGGACACGAGCCCGATCGCGGCCGCGATGGCGAGCGTCGAGAACAGCAGCAGGCCGGTTCCGCCGCCCGACCCGCTGGGCTTGAAAGTGGCCTGCTCCGTCGAGAGCGGCGTTTTGGCGGGCCGGCTGAGGGCGAGCGGGCAGTAGTCGTGAGCCGGGCCGATGATCCACCCACAGTGATCGTCCACGGTTGCCGCGGAAGTGGAACTCCCGCTCGCCGGGGCGAAAGGGCGGGCATGGGGCAGGGCCCAGGCTGCGACGGTGCAGGTGAGCAGGAGCAGGGCGACGGCCGCGACGAGCAGCAGCCGGACACCGTTCACGCGGGTCATCACTGTCCCCCGAGGGCTACAGGCCGGGTGGTTCGGCCGGGTGTGGTGAAGATGGATTCCTTGAGACGCGGCACCGGGGGGACGACGACTTTGATCCGGCCGACCTGCATGCGCGGATCGCGCAGCAACATCTCGCCCTCGCGGCCGGCCTGGCCGACCGGTGAGAGGCCGGTGGTCACAAGTCGCAGGAGGTCTTCGTCCTCACCGTCCAGGCCCAGGAAGCGCAGGCCCTTGGCCGCGCGGGCCCTGTCGGTGGTGCGGGCGAGGAACCGGTAGGCGATCAGCGCGGCGTCCGGGCCGAGTTCGGCTTCGTCGTGGGCGCCCAGGAAGGCGCCGGCGCCGTGCTTGCGCCCGTCGTGGACGAGCTCGTGGACCAGCGCGGACCCCTCAGCCGAGGAGGTCAGCCAGTAGACCTCGTCCAGTGAGACCAGACAAAAGCGGCTCGGGTCGGTGAAGGCGGCCTGGCGTGCGATCGCCGCGATCAGGTACAGCACTGCCCGCCCGATCAGCGCCTCCAAGGGCTGCTGGCGCAGCACCTCGACGTCGGCGAACGCCTCCTTGGGCGGCAAGGTGAGGCCGGTGGTGGTGACGACGACCAGGTCGGCGCCCAGGTCTCCGGCGAGCGTGACGGGCGGCAGGAGCGGGTCGAACACCATCGCCGCGAGCGGGTTTGCGCGCACGATTCGCAGCAGGTCGGCCATGGTCGCAGCCGCGTCCCCGCGGGCCGTGCTGCTGACGCTTTCGGCCAGGGTGGCCAGGACGTCCAGGACCATGCCCATCGACGGCTCCGGTCCAGCCGAGACTTCTTCGACCGCGTGGTGCAGGACAGCGCCAGCGGAGGTCATCGCCCCGACCCCGAGCTGCAGCGTCAGATAGGACAGGGCGTAGTGGGCGCCGATCGGCCCGCCGAACACCCTCAGCGGGTCGATCGACATCCGGGCCTGGGCCGCGTCGATGACCTGGCAGCGCTCGCCCATCGCCGACTTTCCGAAACTCGCCCATTCCCGGATCGGGGTCCGGTCGATGACGATCGCCTGCCCGCCCCGGTCGACCACCGCGCCGGTGACCAGCTTCTCCAGGACGCTCTTGCCGCCACCCAGATCTCCGACGACGGCGCTGGATGCAGAGGCGTTGACTTGCGGGGCATCGGCAGGATTGAGAAGGACCGGCCGGATCGTGCCGCTGTCCAGGTCGTGGCCGATCATCACCCCCGTCGGATCACCGACCTTGCAGAGCGTGAGCGCACCCGAAGCAGCCCAGTCCTCGGAGAGCTGATGCTGCGTGAACTGGGCAAGCTTCTGCGCCCGCACCGCACCGGGCAGACTCAAGGCGAACAGGTCTTCCTGCATCCCGTAAGGGCGCTCCACCCGGTAGTCGCCGCCCGACAGGGCTGCCGACAGCTCCCTCGCCCGCGCATCACACGTCGCCGCGTCCGGCCCCCACACACTGAGCACGGTCACCGACTGCACTTCGACCTCGACCGAGGTCCGTGCCATCCGCGCGTCCTGCTCGGCGAGGTCGCCGGCCGCGTCTGGCAGTGAGTGCGGCATGCCGGTGGGCTGCGCTCCGTACTGCTCGGCCTGGTCGAGCAGTTCACGCTTCTTGCGCTGGACCTGCGCGCGGGCCTTCCTCGCCGGTACCACCTGCAGGTCCACGACGACGTCCACCGGGAACGGCAGACCCTCCAACTGAGCCAGGACGTCGGCGTGCTGGACCGATACCGCAGGCGGAAGCTCCGCGAGGACCAGGTGAGCCTGGTAGCCGGTCCCGGCCTCGGACTCGACCTGCAACCATCGCCGGCCCACCGGCGAAGACGCTCCCACCGACCGCCACCACGGCCTACCGGCGGACTTGGCCTCCTTGAGGGCTTCCTGGCCGCCCTCGGCCAGCCGGATCTGCCCCAGATCCGCGTACGACGGGGACTGAAGCCTTCCCGATCGAACCCGGCTGCCGAAGAGGGGGCTGTGCTCGGCGTCCGAGAGCAGCGGCTCCTGGTCGAGACCGCGGTGAACGGCATGCTGGAGCATCCACACGATTTCCGCCGGGGACGCCGGTCGCAGTCCCAGCCCGCCCCCGAACGAGGTCTGGATCCGCTCCGCTTCCTTGAACGCGGCCTGAACCTCAGCCTCCGGTACCGGAACCGGAGGCAGGTCCAACGCCGCCGACAACTCCGCGTACAGGCTGTTGAAGGAAGCCGTCGCCGCTCCGCCCCTGCCCGGCAACGGGACGGCGAGCCACAGGGTCCGCTCATGCATCTCCTGCCCAGTCAGCAAATCGACAGCCGCCGCACAGGTCTCCGCCCAGCCGGGAAGACGCTGCCAGTCCACCCCCGTCGTCATCCGCTCGGCCACCTCGCCCGGATCGATACGGGAGGCGAGCACAAAAAGGCGCGGGTCCATGCCCGGCATCGACCGCACCAGCGAGGCGATCCGGCCCAGCAACTCCTGGTGAACCTCGACGGGCAGATAGCCCCCCGGGAGCGGCGTCACCCGCCACACCGCCCACACACGGGCCGCCGCCGACCACAGCAGATGCCCTGTTACATGCCGCAACGGAGTCCGCATCACGCAGCCCTCCCCATGACGCCGGCCGTATCCGCAAGCAGCCGGGACAGACCTGAACCGGCAGCCGCACGAGGCCCGGCCGAGACGGCCGCGATCACGACAGCCCGCGGATCAGACGGCTCCTCGGGCCCCGGCTCGATGACGAACCGGCCCCGCAGGTGGGAGGGCTGCCGGTCACGGGCGACGCGGCCCCCGATCCGCCCAGCGGGATGACGCAACAGCAGCGTCACCACGCCGAGCAGCGCGGTGAACGGGTTCTGCCCGGCGATCTGCGCACCGCGCACCGCCCACACCCCGCCCAGCCACAGCACGACCGGCACCGGACCTGCCCATGACCACCAGGCGTACGTCTTGATGAGCGCGAACGCCCCGCCACCCAGCACCACCAACTGAGCCGGCGTGTATGGCCCGAACCAGATCGTCCAGTCACCGAGCTTGCCCAGCACCCACGGGTGCCTGCGCGCGCTCGTGTAGACCCGCGCCACGCGCGGCCGTGCCGCGCTCACAGAGCCTGTCCGCTCACCGTGATGTCGGGGATCACCACGAGGGTGATGGATCCGGCGCCGTGAGCGGGGTTGTTGATCTCGTCAGAGAACATGCCGGCGATCGAATCGCGGGAGTTGTAGAGGCTCAACGCGACGATCATCGCAAGCAGCGCGCCGATACCGGCCTTCAGGGAGAAGTTGCGGACGATGGCCGCAAGCACCACCACCATCAGCGCGACCTTCAGCCCCTTGTCACCCCAGCTGGACAGCGTCCCGAGCAGGGAGTTGCCCAGCACGTCCAGCTTGCCCGCCAGCATCACCGTGTCCGTCGGGTTCATCGGGCCCCACCCGCGACAGTCGCAGGGGAGGGTGCCGCCGAGACCGGGGCCGGGGCAGTGACTCCGGCTTCCAGAACGCTGACCTCCCATCGTCCGGCCCGGGCGGTCACCTCCAGCCGGTAAGCCAACGGCCACCGCACCCCGGCCCGGTCCTCCCCGTTCACCCGAATCCGGACGCGAGCCTTCACACCGTCCGCCGGCACCGACGCACCGGCCGCGACCTCGGCGTCCGCGGCAACGTCCTCGACATCCACCCGGACGTACGGAGCGAGCTTGGGCGCGGAAACCTGGAGTCCAGGGGACAGATACCGGTCCAGACCCGATCCCGGCCCACCCAGGTAGGCGCGGACGAACTCACCCAACGAGACCGCCAACGCTCCGGAGGCCGGGACAGGCCGGGTGAATTCGGCGTCGGGTACCGCCAACGCGGCCGGCGCGGCGACCTCCGCCGGCGAATCGCCGATCGTGACCGGGCCGCCGTCCTTCCCGCCAGTCCCGGACACTGCGAAGTACCGCACTACCGGGATTACCGCAGGGTTTCCCGGCCCCGAAGGCGCCGCTTGGTCGCGGTCGCCGATCACCGCGACCACCGCCGTCCACCCATCGCCGGGCCCCAAGGCCGTCCGCACGGTCACTGCCCGAGCCTCCAACACCGGGGCGCCAGCCTCGGAGCGAGGCCGCTTCGGGAGTTCCGCCTGGGGGGCCAGCACCCGTACAGCCGCGGCGACGGCGCTGTCGGGGGCGGCCGCGTCGGCCCGCAGCCACAGCTCCACGAACATCTCCGCCGCACCGCCCGGATCGGCCGGAGGCCTCACCGTGTCGCTGGTGTGCGGGGCGGGTGCGGCCTGTGCCACCGTCGCCCTCGGAGCGGCCAGAGCGACGACCAGAGCAAGAGGACCGGCCGCGAGCGCGGTCCAGATCCCGACCCGCGTGAACCGGGGCCCGCGGGAGACCAGCCGTCCGGCCGGGACGGTCTCGGGACGGGAGCGCCGAAGAGACGCAACCGCCGAGGCAGGTGTGCGCCGCGCCATGCGGTCACGCCGTGGGGGGATGGGATTCATGGTGACGCCTTTCGTGGGAGGGGACTTGCTCTGCCCACGAAACGGCGGCGTCCTCACCAGCTCGCTCCCCACGGCAACGCCCTCGGCATCACAGGTGGGACACGATCGAAACGGTGACTCACTGGTGACCTACGACGACCTCCCCACCGCAGGTCACAGCCCTCAAGGCCAGTTACTCACCGGGACACCAGTGAGTCACCACGACGCTGCTGGCACAGCCCACCACGACGGCGGAGACCTGGACGCCCTGTGCGAAGCCGCTGCCCGGACGAGTGCGCATCAGGCCCGAATCCCGGCGTTTCCGCAGGAGTGAGTGCGCACGAAGTCGCGGACCCTACACTGACAGCAGGCAGACGGGGTAGCTCTATACAGGCGCAAGGCTCGGATGCTGCGTGCGGGGGAAAGCGGCGAATGCGTCCGCGGTGTAGACGATTGCCGGTTCTGTCGGCCTGGTTGAGTGGCGGACGGGGCTGAAACCGGGGTGGGCCTGGGGCCGGCGACCTTGCTGGAGACACAACCACGGCCCCCACCTCAGTCGTGCAGGTGAGAGCCGTGGCTCTATGGATTGTCAGTACCATCGCTGACACCCTGATGACAACGGGGATCACCCCGCCTCCCCGTCAAGACCGGGGAGGATGAGGTGGTCCCCGCTCACCCCTCGCCGGCAGCAGCGACGTTGATGAACGTGGTGTATGCGCTGGCCGACAGCATCAGGACGAGGCCGGCCGGACGCTTGGAGTCTCGGACGGCGATCTTGTTGGAGCCGTTGGGCGAGAGGTCGGCAACCTCGACGCACTGGGACTCTCCGCCCCCGGAGTACGACGACTTGCGCCACTCCACGTCGCCCAGGTCGGCAGCGCTGAGGCTGGCCTGTTCAGTCACGGGGTCTTCCCTTTCATGTAGCTCTTGATCATTTCGCGCGAGGCATCGACATCCAAGGCAGCGTCCACCACGGCATCGAATGCCATGGCGAACGCATCAACATCTTCCGGGTCCTCGAGAAAGACGGGGCCTCCCCCTGAGTGGTGGACACGCTGATACTGGATCTGCTTGATCCGGAGG